>DAOUTX010000236.1 GCA_030668465.1 Atribacterota bacterium
CCATATCCTTCATACAATAGCTCTTCATAAGAAACTCCATCGGCTTCACCAGTTCCTCGTTTAATAGCTTTTTCAATATTTTCATTAGGCATATTATTTTCTTTTGCCAATTGAATTGCAGTTTTTAATTTTACATTAGTCTCAGGATCTCCTCCCCCTGAGCGCGCAGCAACAGTTATCACTCGAATTATTTTAGTAAATATCTTTCCCTTCTGTGCATCCACTTTACCTTTTTTTCTTTTAATGGTACTCCACTTTGAATGTCCAGACATAATTTATTTCTCCTTGAATATAAAATTAATAAAACTTTAATTGTGATTAATTTTTAATAATTTTAGCATATTAAAAGAACAGATTCAATAAATTAGTCATTAGTCATTAATCGTTAGTATTTAGTTAAGAAAATACAAAATTCAAAATACGAAAGATGATAAAGGTAAAACCATCCACCGTGTAGGACAGGCGTATCGCTTGTCTATTTCGGGCTTCAATTAACGTTGGTTCTTGATGGTTATTATTAAGCGATGAAGATGTAGGGAGAAATATTACAATTATAAGAAAAAAAATATGAAATATATTTATTTAAAAGGAAGGTACTACAGGAATAGTTCGTTTATGCGCACTTTTAGTTATTTTATCTTGAATCTTTTTTTCTATCATTTTGTTGTTTAATTTTCCTGTTCTTAAATACTTATCTAACTGATTATAGCTTATACCAATTTCTTCTTCATCGGTTTGACCTTCCCAGAGACCTGCAGAAGGAGGTTTGTTTATAATTTTTTTGGGAATACCTAAATACTCTGCTAATTCTCTAACCTGACCCTTTAATAAATTACCTAAAGGTAAAATATCTGCTCCAGCATCACCATATTTAGTAAAATATCCTATCATTATCTCACTTTTGTTCCCGGTTCCCACAACTAAATAATTTAATTTATTAGCGAAATAGTACAAAGTTGTCATTCTTAATCGGGGTTTTATGTTTGCTTCTGCTACTTTGAAACTTCCTTCGTTTTCTTTATCATTTAACAGCAGATGGATGAACGAATCATATGCTTTTGATACATCAATTATTTTATAAGGAATATTAAATTTATTAATAAAGTCTAAGGCATCATTAATATCGGCTTCAAGACTATGGCAAGGGATAATTATGGCTAAGGTATTTTGGGGGATTATTCTTATGCTTAAAGCTGCTACTACAGCAGAATCTAATCCCCCGCTTAATCCAAATACCACTCCCTCAGCTTTTGCTTTAGTTACTTTATCTCCTATCCAATTACATAATTTTTGTACTAATGTTTCCATAAATCAATTCTCCAATTCTCCAATTCTCCGATTCTCCAATCTACCAATTCACCGATTGACCAATTAAATTAGTGAATAGTTGTTAACATTTAGTTAGTTATCTAGTTAGTTTGTTAGTTTGTTTAATATGGAATTCTTAACCAAACAACCAGCTAACTGGCTAACTAAGTAACTATGTTTTTCTAAATTATACAACAAAATCCAGAAAATAAAAAATCCCGGCAGTGTCCTACTCTCCCACAGAAAATCTGCAGTACCATCGGCGCAGGAGGGCTTAAC
>DAOUTX010000225.1 GCA_030668465.1 Atribacterota bacterium
CTCGGCACCAGGTTTTTTGCGGAAATAGCTCAGTGGTAGAGCATCGCCTTGCCAAGGCGAGGGTCGCGGGTTCAAATCCCGTTTTCCGCTCCATCTTTATAAAAATCAAATGTGGCGGCATCGCCAAGTGGTAAGGCAGAGGACTGCAAATCCTTCATCCTCGGTTCGAATCCGAGTGCCGCCTCCATTTAGTTTTAATTTTGTGTAATGATTAGAAGTCTAAAGGAGACGGGCGGTTAATTCAGTGGTAGAATGCTTGCTCGACGCGCAAGAAGTCACTGGTTCGAATCCAGTACCGCCCACCATTTTAAAATCTAAAAACAAAATAAGATTAAGTAGAAAATAGTAGGTTAAACTTTTTCAAAGAGAGTAGATACTAATAAAGGTGTAAGTATCTGCATAAAAGTTTAATCGAATACCATTTCTACATTAAATCCCTAATTTGAAATTTTAAAAAGATGAGTAGGATTAGGCGGGCAATATCCGATGAAATATTTTTAAGCGGGTTAAAGTTAATCTATAATATATTAATTTTAACTAAAAAAGGTGGAACCGCGAGATTATTAAATTAAACTTCTCGTCCTTTTCTGATATAGGACAAGAGGTTTTTTTGTTTAATTGTAAGGAGGTAAATATTATGTCAGAAATTAAAATTACTTTATTAGATGGTTCGGAAATAAGATTGAATAAAGGCGCCACTTTATATGATGCTGCTGTTAAAATAAATCAAAAATTGGGTAAAGAGGCAATTGCCGGTATAGTAAATGGAGTAGAGAAGGATTTAAATTATGTCCTTGAGGATAATGACCGGGTTAAGATTATAATTTTTGCTTCACCTGAGGGCAGGGAAATTTATCATCATAGCAGTTCCCATATTATGGCTCAGGCGGTAAAGGAATTATTCCCCCAGGCAAAATTGGCCATTGGCCCAGCCATTAAGGATGGCTTCTATTATGATTTTGATTTAGACCGTTCCTTTACTCCGGAGGATATAGTACTTATTGAGAAAAAGATGAAAGAGATAGTAGATAGGAATCTTCCTCTAAAAAGGATAGAAACAAGCAAAAAAGAGGCTAAAAAATTATTTAAAGAACAAAAAGAAGATTATAAAATAGAACTCCTTAAGGATATAGAAGATGATATGGTTACCTTGTATCAGCAGGGTGATTTAATTGATTTATGTAGGGGGCCTCATATTTCTTCTACCGGGAAGGTAAAAGCTTTTAAACTTTTAAGTATTGCCGGTGCATATTGGAAGGGAAATGAAAAAAATAAGATGCTGCAGCGTATTTATGGAACCTCATTCGATAAAAAATCTGAACTGGACAATTATTTAAAATTAATTGAAGAAGCAAAAAAGAGAGACCATCGAAAATTAGGAAAAGATTTAGATTTATTCAGCTTTCATGATGAGGGAGTCGGTTTTCCTTTCTTTCATCCGAAAGGAATGGTGTTAAGAAATATCCTGGAGGATTACTGGAAAGAGGAACATCGTAAGAGTGGTTATACGGAAGTTAAAACTCCGATTATCTTAAATAAATCATTATGGATGAAATCCGGCCATTGGGATCATTATAAGGAAAATATGTATTTTACCAGGATAGATGAGGAAGATCATGCTATTAAACCGATGAATTGTCCCGGAGGAATTTTAATTTACAAAACCACCCTTCACAGTTATAGAGATTTGCCGCTTAGAATGGGGGAATTAGGGTTAGTGCATAGACATGAATTATCCGGAGTGCTTCACGGACTCTTTAGGGTAAGGTGTTTTACCCAGGATGATGCCCATATATTTATGACTCCGGAGCAGATTAAAGATGAGATAAAAGGAGTAATCGATTTAACTGATAAGATGTATAAAGCTTTTGATTTTTCCTATCGCGTGGAATTAAGCACTAAACCGGAAAATGCCATGGGTTCTGATGAAATATGGGAA
>DAOUTX010000122.1 GCA_030668465.1 Atribacterota bacterium
AAGCGAAAAAGCATAATTCAAAACTCAAAACTTTTTCTCTTAATGCTAAGTTTTAAGTTTTAGTTTTTGTTTCTTTATCTTTTCATTTTTGCTATACAGCAAACGGGATAAGAGAGATAAAGCTCAATAGATAAAACAATATATTTAAATTTTAAACTTTGAGCTATGGCTTTAGGTGTTACGCTTTTCGTTTTTCATTATATGATAACAACTAATTTAATATTTTAATAAATATATAAAGGTTGGTGTTTTGCGGTGCACAATAAATATAATCAAATAAAAAACTATTCCAAAATACCTGAATTATGTCCAATTCCCAATTTATTGGATATACAAAAAATTTCTTTTGTAAGTTTTTTACAAAGATTCGTCCCGCCTGATGAAAGAAAAAAGCAAGGGTTGCAGGAAGTTTTTATAAACATTTTTCCCATTCAAGACTTCACCGGTAATCTAATTTTAGATTTTGTTAGTTATTCACTGGGGGAATGTAAAGATTCTGCTTACGGATGTTGGGAAAAAGGCGGAACTTATTCTACTCCTTTAGAAGTTAAGATAAATTTAATCAGCAAGAAGACAGGTGAAATTAAAGAGCAAGATGTCTTTATGGGCGAATTACCACTAATGACCGAAAACGGAGGTTTCGTTATTAACGGAGCAGAAAGAGTGATAGTAAATCAATTAATAAGATCTCCCGGTATTTATTTTGATGAAGAAAAGAATGAAAATAGCAAATCATTGTATAAATTTAAAATTATACCTAATCGTGGATCCTGGTTAGAATTTGGATTTGATTCTTCCGACATGATTTATGTTCGAATTGATAAAAAAAGGAAAATTCCAGCAACTACCCTATTAAGAGCATTAGGATATGAAAATAACGAAGAAATAGTGGAACTTTTTGATTACGAAGAGATTGTGAAAACAACTTTAGAAAAAGATAATACAACCAATGAAAAAGAAGCCCTGATAGAAATATTTAGAAGATTGAGACCCAGCGAACCTCCGACTGAAAGAAATACTCGTCAATTAATTTATAGATTACTTCTTGATCCTAAAAGGTATGATTTAGCAAAAGTCGGAAGATATAAAATCAATAGGAAATTAAACTTTGGAGATCGGATATTAGGTAAAATCGTTGCTGCAGACATTGTTGATCCTGGTAACAATAAAATAATCGTAAAAGCAGAAGAGAGAATAAATCAGAAAATATTTTCTGCAATAATAAACTCAGGAATTGAAAAGGTAAAAGTACTGAATTCTGAAAATGAAACGGTAACTATTTTTAATGAGAAAGACGAAGCTTTTATGCCTATTGTTGATAAACTGAGTGAAGGAATCAATGAGGGGATTATAGATACGATTGCTGCTGAAGATATAATTAATCCCAAAACAGGTGAAGTAATCTGCAGTACAGGAAGTAAATTAACTATTGCCTTGTTATACAAAATAAAAGAATGTAAAGAAAAGATAAAAATAAAAAAAGGTCCTTCGTTAACAAGAGAGGACATTGTAGCTTCACTAAGATATTTAGTCAATTTATATAGAGGAATTGGGTATATAGACGATATTGATCATTTAGGAAATAGAAGGATAAAGACAGTTGGCGAGTTACTTCAAGATCAATTTTACATTGGATTAAGCAGGATGGAAAGAGTAATTCGGGAAAGGATGACTATCCAGCCTGATGTTTCTGCCATTACTCCTCAAGCTTTGATAAATGCACGACCATTATTGGCTACAATTAGACAGTTTTTTGGGAGTAGTCAGCTTTCTCAGTTTATGGATCAGACTAATCCTTTATCTGAAATTACTCATAAAAGAAGGCTTTCTGCCTTAGGCCCGGGAGGCTTAACCAGAGAAAGAGCGGGCTTTGAAGTAAGAGATGTTCACCACACTCATTATGGCAGAATTTGCCCCATTGAGACTCCCGAAGGCCCTAATATTGGATTAATAGGATCACTTTGTATCTATGCAAGAGTGAATGAATTAGGATTCATTGAAACACCATATTTTAGGGTGATAGATGGGAAAATAACTGATGAGATCGTTTACCTCTCCGCCGATGAAGAAGATAAATATAAAATTGCTCAAATAAATATAAAAATAGATAAAGATAGAAAAATTTCACAAGACGATGTACCTTGCAGGTTTAGAGGAGACATTATCGAGTGTCTGCCAGATGAAATAGATTTTATTGATGTATCTCCCAAACAAATTGCCAGCATTTCAGCTAGTTTAATACCCTTTTTAGAGCACGATGATGCAAATAGAGCCTTAATGGGTACTAATATGCAGAGACAGTCTGTACCTTTAATAAAGCCCGAGGTTCCTTTGGTGGGGACAGGAATGGAAAATAAAGTTGCTGTCGACTCAGGTGCAGTCCTTATTTCCCAAGATGATGGCTTGGTGAAAGAAGTAAGTGCAGACAAAATAATTATTGAAAATACTGATAATATCCAAAAAGAATATATTTTAAAAAAATTCGTTCGTTCTAATCAGGGAACTTGTATAAATCAGATACCTTTAGTGGAAGAAGATATGATAGTAAAGAAGGGAGATGTGCTTGCTGATGGTCCTTTAACTTCTGAAGGTCGTCTTTCTTTAGGCAGGAATATTTTAATAGCTTATATGCCTTGGGAAGGTTATAATTTTGAGGATGCTATCTTAGTTAGTGAGAAATTAGTTAGAGAAGATACTTTCACCTCAATTCATATTTCTGAACAGGGGTGTGAAGCACGGGATACTAAATTAGGACCAGAAGAAATAACTTGTGATATCCCTAATATCGGGGAAGGTAGCCTATCTAATTTAGACGAAAGAGGAATAGTTCGAATTGGAGCAGAGGTGGAATCGGGTGATATTTTAGTAGGAAAAGTAACTCCTAAGGGTGAAACTGATTTAGGACCGGAGGAAAGATTATTGAGAGCAATTTTTGGGGAAAAAGCTCGAGAAATAAGAGATACTTCTCTCCGTGTTCCCCATGGTGAAAAAGGTAAGGTTATAGATGTAAAAGTATTTTCCAGGGAAAATAATGACGAACTTCCCCCGGGAGTAAATCAATTAGTAAAAGTTTTTATTGCCCAAAAAAGAAAGATTTCAGAGGGAGATAAGATTTCAGGAAGACATGGAAACAAAGGAGTTATTGCTAAAATATTACCGGAGGCTGATATGCCTTTTATGTCAGATGGTACGCCAATAGAAATAGTATTGAATCCTTTGGGAGTCCCCTCTCGGATGAATGTAGGGCAAATTTTAGAAGTACATTTAGGCTGGGTAGCTAAAACCTTAGGTCTTAGAGTCATAACTCCTATTTTTAACGGAGCAAGCGAAAAAGAAATTGAACAATCCTTATCAGAAGCAGGTCTACCTAAAGATGGCAAAATAACTCTTTATGATGGCAGAACAGGCAGACCATTTGACCTAAAGGTTACTGTAGGTTATAGCTATATTTTAAAGTTAGCGCATTTAGTAGCTGATAAAATTCACGCTCGTTCTACCGGTCCATACTCTTTGGTTACTCAGCAGCCTTTAGGGGGAAAAGCACAATTTGGAGGTCAAAGATTTGGCGAAATGGAAGTTTGGGCTTTAGAAGGATATGGAGCAGCTTACAATCTTCAGGAGCTTTTAACTATAAAATCAGATGATGTGTTGGGAAGAATTAAAACTTATGAAGCCATTGTTAAGGGTGAAGGTATCCCTGTACCCGGTATGCCAGAATCATTTAAAGTTTTAATTAAAGAATTGCGAAGTTTAAGTTTAGATGTACAAATTTTAAATGCTCAAGGCAAAGAAGTAGATATTAGAGAGGATATCGATTCAAAAGATGAAATTAATGAAAATTTAATGAAAGAAATAACCTAAGTTAGTATATAGTATATCGTATTGCGTCAGCATTAAACTAAAAACTTAAAGCGACAAGCGAAAAACCATAATTCAAAACTCTTTCTTTAATTTTAAGTTTTAAGTTTTGGTTTTTCGTTTTTAGCTTTACATTTTACGCTCTGATACTATTCACTAACGACTAAAATGGGGGGTAATCATATTGACAATTTTGAAGAGTTTTAGCTCGATTAAAATCGGACTGGCTTCACCAGAGCAAGTAAAAAAATGGTCTCATGGCGAAGTTAAAAAACCAGAAACTATCAATTATAGAACTTTAAAACCAGAGAAAGATGGTTTATTCTGCGAAAGAATATTCGGACCAGCTAAAGATTGGGAATGTAGTTGCGGAAAGTACAAAAGGATAAGATATAAAGGTGTAATTTGTGATAGATGTGGAGTTGAAGTTACCAAATCTATCACCCGAAGGGAAAGAATGGGGCACAT
>DAOUTX010000123.1 GCA_030668465.1 Atribacterota bacterium
ATAAAGGGTCATGGGAAGAGTTGTTACAAAAGGCAGTCCCACCCAGAATGTACCGGTAAATTCATCCATTGAAGTAAGGAATACAAATACCGCACTGGCTATAAGTCCGGGAGTTGAAATAGGTAAAGTCACTTTAAAAAATGCTTTCAATCTTGTAGCACCAACGCTTCGGGCAGCTTCTTCTAACTCCGGAGGAATTGAACTAAATGTGCTTGCAGTAATCCACACCGCAAAGACCAGCCCCACCACTATATGAACAAAAATTACTCCTAACACTGTCCCGGATAATCCTATTTTATTAAACATCAACATTAAATTTAGAAATACCGGCTGTTGAGGAAAGGCCCGGGGCAATAAAAATAATATTAAAATTATACCCTTTAATAAAGCGGGAATCTTGAGTTTTGCCAACGAATAACCTGCCGGAATGGCAATCGCCATAGTTATTATAACTACAATAATGGCGATGCCTAAGCTTAACCAAAAAGCTGGTAATACGTTTACTGCCCCCAGAGTTAAACTTTTAGTAACCCCTAAAGCCTGAAGCCAGTAATCAAAACCTATTTGTTGGGGAAGCGTATTGGGCCAATACCATCTTAAAGCCACAGACCAAATTCCAAGACTCAATAAGGGAGCAAACAGAAAAAATATAAATATCGCAAAGATAACTATTTCTATCGTCTTTCTAACAACACTCTTTTGCATTAAAAACCTCCATCAATCATAAAGACCTTTTTTCATCATACTTCTTACATAATAAATTGCTAACAAGCTGACTAATATATATGAAAAAACACCCAGGGAATTTGCTACCCCATAATCACCAAAATAATTTACTCGATGAGCAATATCTACCGTTATTGTAACCGGGGTCTTCCCTCCAATAAGCATGTAAGGAAAACTAAAACATCCAACCAGGGAACAAAAAACCAAAGTTACAGCAATAAGAATAGTGGGTTTGTTCATGGGAATAAGAATCTTGGTGATAATCTGAGGCAACTTTGCTCCTACGCTTTTTCCTGCCTCAATATAAGAATTGTCGATCATCTGAAAGCCGCCTAAAATTATTAGTACCATAAAAGGTGCCTGTTTCCATACAAAACCGAAAGTTAAACCAATCCAATTAAAAAGCTGTAAGGGATTTTCCAAATTGATAAGACCTAATTTCTCCAAAAAAAGATTTAGTGTCCCGTGAGGAGCTAAAAAACTTCTCATCATCTGGGCGATTACTACAAAAGGGAGAAAAATAGGCAACCTGTATAAAATTCCAATAATGTTAGATAGCCAACCTTTGGTTAATCTCAAATATACTGCTACAAAAATACTTATAACTGTAGCAATAAAAGTACTAAATGCAGTTACTCCAAAAGTAAATAAAATATCATACCGGTATAAACGAAGTGTTTTTTCATAATTTGCTAAACTTAAAATCCCTTCTTTGCTGATAAAGCTTTTCCAAAATGAAGCAAGAAAAGGGTATAAATATAATAATAAAATTGCCATTACTGCGGGAAATACTAATATATAAGGAAGAATATTAGTATAGGAGTGGGGCCTTCCGGCCCCAGCTCCTATTTCACTTTTTCCAACAGCCAATTCATTTTTTAAATTGTTTTCCATTTAAATTCTCCTAAATTGGTTGTATACTAATCCTATTCGACAGCTTCTAATATTGCATCAAAATAGTCTCCCAAGGGGAAAGCCCGACCAAATTCAGCTAACATTGCCGGGGTTACATCTTTATATATTACATCGAAAGTTTCTTGGCTGACAAAATCTTTAACGTGACTTCCGTCAATCCCCGGATACCAGTTAAATCTCTTCACAATTTCCTCTGCCTGTACAGCTGGCGAAGTAACAAATGCAACAAAATTTTTCGCTGCTTCAGGGTTAGGTGAATTTTTAGGAATTACAAAATACATTGGTTGTCCGGGCATACCTGGTTCAGGAAGAAGAATACGGGTTGCAGGGTCCAATTTGCCCTCTGCCATCCAGCTTAAGAACATATCCACCCAGACCGGTCCCATCCAAATTTCACCTCTGTTTAGTGCATCAAGAGTAGCTACATTTCCACCGGTTAAAGTAACATTTTTATTAAATTCTTTTAACTCTTTAATCGGTTCTTCCCAGGTGGCAATTTCGGCTTCATCAAAAGGTCCGGTAACTGCATACTTTTCATATTTACCTGTCTTCCAATAAATCCACCCACAAGTAAATGCTACTCCAGACATTCCACCTTTTATCCCATTGTAACCAAATTTTCCAGGGTTCTCTTCGGCCCATTTAACTATTCCTTCATAGGTTGTAGGTGGATCAGTAACATATTTTGGATTAAAAGCGATTACTGCCTGACTATGGAACATGGGCATGCAATAACCTTCTACATCAACACCAAGAGTATTTTTAGCAAATGGTGAAGTAATATATTGCCATGTATCTATATCTTTGGCATAATCGAGTAGTAGATCTTCTTCCATTGCCCATTTTAAGAAAATCTGATGTATCATTACTACATCTATATCGCCTTCTTTTTTATCCTTGTCTGCCATGATTTTTTCAAAAATTAAACGAGAACCTGCATTTCCCGGACCAGTATGAACTGTCATCACGCTTACATCGGGATATTTTTCACTAAATTGCGGACCTATCACATGTTGGCCAAGAGCAAGCATGTTCACATCTCCGGCAGTCATGTATACTAATCTTGTGTCCGCTGCAAAAGCACCTAAAGAAAATATACATACCATTAAAAGAATTATCCAAAATTTCGTAAGTTTATTAAACACAATTTTTTCCTCCTTAATAATTTTTGTTTAAAAACAACACTTTGACACCAAGCTTTTTATGAAAGTCTATTATAACTTTCATTTTAACTGTTTTATTTCGTTAGACCACCTCCCTTACATTAATTTTGTTTTTGTGCGAGATTAATAAGGCATAGCAAGCTGTGATTTAAAATCTGAGCGATTGTTTATAATCTATTCCTTTTATAAATTAAGTGATTGAATCCATTGAAACAGTTTCTCATAAGAAAAACTTTTCTCTTTAACAAAAAACTCAAACCCTACAAACCCTGAATAAACCTTAGAGAGCTCTTTGATGATAAATTTATAGTCAAGCTCTCCAATCCAGGGTTCACATCTGTAAGGAACGTTTGCCACATGAATATATCCTATAAATTGGTGATGCCTTTGTAGAGTTTCCAGGATATTTCCTTCCATAATCTGCATATGGTATACATCATAAAGCATTTTAAGATACTCAGAATTAATTGATTGAATTAATTCAAGAGTTTTTTGGAAATTATCTAAATAATAATTATTATGGTCTTTAAAAGTGTTTAAAGGTTCAATTACTAACATTATGTCTTCCTTTTTAGCTATCTCTGCCAGGGTTTTGAGATTATCGTATAAACGGAGGAATTTATTTTCGTTACTTATTGAATTAATTTTTACACTTCCGTCACTTTCTAATATATCTGATAACAACATAATGCGGTTGCATTTTAATCTCTTTGCTGCATCGATAGAACTATTTACTTCTTGAATAATTTTTTCTTTATTATCTAAAACCAAAGATGAAATCCTATTTCCGCTAAAGTTTGTAACCTTTAATCCACTATTTGTAATTAAATCAAAATCTTTATCTCTCCAATCCCAAAATTCAATAAAATCAAATCCCGCTTGTTTAATTTTATTAAGTTTTTTCTCTAAATTTTCTTTAGGATATATTGAGTCTATACATAACGAATATTTCATTTCTTTTCCTTTTTTTATTTAAAATTTAAATTCCTTTATAATTTGAAACATGGCCATCAAATTTTCAATGGGAACTTTTGATTGAATGTTATGGATGGTGTTAAATACAAAACCTCCGCCTTTTCCAAATATTTGACAGCGCTCCTTAACTTCTTTTCTTACTTCCTTAGGTGTACCAAAAGGAAGAGTGCTCTGGGTATCTACCCCGCCACCCCAGAAAACCAATTTATCACCGTACCTCTCCTTTAACATCTTGGGATCCATATCTTTGGCTGAAGTCTGAACAGGATTTAAAATATCTACTCCAGCCTCTACAAAGTCATCTAAAAGGAGAGCAATCGATCCACAACTATGATAAAAAGTCTTCCATGGTGTATTCTTGTGAATCCATTCATTTATCCTCTTATGAAAGGGTTTATAAAACTCCCGATACATATCAGGTGATATAAAGGGGGCATTTTGAGTCCCAAAATCTGTTCCACTAACCATAATTACATCTATCTTATTTCCTACTGCTTCATAAGAGAGTTTCAAGTTTTTCAGTGCTATTTCACATTGCAATTCA
>DAOUTX010000037.1 GCA_030668465.1 Atribacterota bacterium
ATTCTAATATTTACCGAATTTACCAACAAAAATTATTCATCATTCTACCCGTGTCAAATTTTTCTAAGGCAAATATTTGGGAAGGAATGCCCAAGGGTAATTTTGCTTGCTGCTCAAGAGTTAATAAATCTTTAACTTCTAGATATTTTTCAATTGTTTTAACTTTTAATTCTACTTGTAAATCGGTGGCTTCTTTTAATTTTTCCCTAATCTTTGCTAATTCAGTTTCCGGTTCTAACAACAATGCTTTAATTTCTAATTCTTTAATTTGCATTCTATTCCTAAGTTCAAGAGTATTTTTTTGAAAATCTAACAGAGTTTTATTAATTTCAGCTATTTGTTCTTCAGATAGATTTAGAGACTTGATAAATCCTTTCATCTCTATTGCGGGGTTATCTTTTAATCTTCTTTCCATCATTTCTCTACATACATTGCTTTTTTGCTGTTGTATTTTCTGTTTCACTAAAGCTGTAGTCTGCTGAGCATAAGAAGATTGAGCAAAGCCTAAAAATACTACAGTTATCGCAACTATTAAGGTTAGTACAATCAGTTTCGTTTTCATCTGTTTCACCTCCTTTTGATTTTTTTTATTCTAACCAATAATAGAAGCAATTACTGTGCCAATTTATAAAAAAACCTCCAGAATATTTATTTATTATAATTTCTTTACTGAAATACGCAATAAACAAAGACTTTCTGATTTTTTTTTATTTAAACTATTTTATATTAATTTTTGATATAGTTTTACAAACGGCAGTCATATTAATTAAAAATGATTAATTTTTCCCATTTTCCTACTAAAATAGTGTGCATTTTTTTCGCAATAATCTATTTTTAATTTTTTTGATTTTAATTATAGCCAGCCTTGGTTTGGGTTTATCGGTCAAAGAAAATACTCTTACCAGTTACTGATAAGGGGATGCCCATTACAAATTCCGCATCTATTAAGCCTATTTTTTTGGCTACTACTCCGGCACGATACATTATCCGATTATCTACATTCATTATTCCAGCAGTTTTAACCGCTGATCCAATAGCAATTCCCATATCTAAAACTCTAAAAGCACATTGAGGACCATCAAACTCACTACCCTTATGAGAAATTCGATCAGAACACTGGTTATATCCGCAGGCGCCACAATTCACCCCGAGAGACTGAGCATCTTTTAAACCTATCAATAAAACAGTCAGAGAATTTTTAACATTATCACCATCACGGTCGAAATTTTTCTTGCCCAATTCCTCGCCATAACGTACCATCTCTTTAGCTAATCTGACTACATCCTCTCCGTAAATTGCTTTAACCACTACAAAGTCTTTGCCTGCCGATTTGGGAGCAGTACGAGCAGCAACCCCCATCAAATTCGCGACATCCTTTACGGCTTCCTGGATATCGAATTCAGATAAATTTTTATTAGACATTTTTTGAATTCCTCCTTGAATTAATTTATCAATTGACCAATTAAATTAGTTAGCTAGTAGCTGGTTTATTAGTTAATTAGCTTTGTGTTGATTTACTAACTAACCAGGTAACTATTTACAAGATACAAATTTATTCTGCCTTCTTTCATTTCTCTTTTCTTCACGATAAGCTAAACGCTGTACGCTCTACGCTAAGTAATTCAATTATACTATCCAATTATTTCGTAATCAATAACCTGAAAAGTGGACAAACTCTTGTTAGTAGTCAATAACCATTCCACTTCTATGGGGACAGAAAAATCAGGCTGCAGCCTCCCCTTTTCTAACCAATATCGGGAATGCCGATTATCAAATTGTCCTTTATTGGCTTTAACAATTAATTTAATCGGTTTATCTAAAAACTCAATTTTTTCTAAAGTTTTCACTTTTCCTAACTCTTCCATAATTTTTTCCTTCAATTTTTCTTCAGGCAAAGGAGATACATTTACTAACCCTATATTTTTGTTTAGAGGTCCAACAATCTTCACATTAGCCAAAACCGAATCATATTCCTCTTGCTCTAAGATGCTTAATAATAACTCATTGGCTTCTGCTGCTGCCTGACCGTGATAATGAGGAATTGCCAAAGGCTTAAGTAAATGTTTTAGCTTGCAACCTTCTCTAAACTTATTTTCCCCTATTTGTAAGATTTTAATATCAAAATAATCAGCAATTTTACGGATTTCCTCCTTGTTTAGCTCCAAAAGGGGGGCATAAAAACCATTACATAATTTTAAACCCCTCTTCCCCCAGGTATCACTCTGGTTTGAACCAGTCAGTACCAGTCTTTCCGATGCTTCTTTTTTTACTTTTCCCAATTTAGCTACTCTGGTACATTTATTACAGGCTGGCCCCTTCTTTAAAACTTGCTCCTGCTCTGCCTTTCCCTGAACAATTTTTAATTTTAAATCCAGAGTTTTACTAATACTTTGAATGTTTTTTAACCCTTTGCTATAGCTGTATTCTCCAAAACTGACTGTAATCGCTTCAACTTTTTCTCTTCCTAAGGCCTGGATTGCCAAAGCAGAAACAACGGTGCTATCTAACCCCCCAGAAAAAGCTACTACAATTTCTTCTCCCTGTCTGGTCTTCTTAATCTCTTTTAATATATTATTAATCTTATCTTTTGTGTGAATCATCATATAATCCAACTATCTTGCTTTTTATTACTTTTATTTAACTTATAAAAAAGTCAAGGTAAATTATAAACACTATTACAATTCCTCGACCTTTTATATTTACTGAAACTATCTTTAATTAATAATCTATCAATTATATTTTTTCCATATATTCCTCAAAAGAAATAGTTTTATACCATCCTTCACCGATATAATTTAATACTGGAATAAATTGCTCTGTAGTAACATATCCCGGTAAAGGAGCTATGCGGCTATGGTTACTTTCTAAAAACCAGTTAGTAGGATAGCCAGAAACCTGATACAATCTAGCCAATTCTCTTTCGGTAATCTCTTCCCCATTTTCAATTACTTTATTCTCCGATTCAGCATTTACCTTAACAATTACAAAGTTTTCATTTAATATACTTTTCACTTCTTCATTAGAATAAGCTTCCTTATCCATTTTTTTACAATAACCACACCAATCAGTGTAAAAATTAATCAAAACATATTTGTTTTCTTTTTCTGCCAGAGCCAATCCCTCATTATAGGATAGCCAATTAAGAGCAAATGGCTTGGTCTCCTCTACTGCTTCTGTGTTCTGTTCGTCTATTTTAAAATATGATTTTAGTCCGAAAAAAAATATTATTGCTAATAAGATTACTAAAACCATTATTTTATTTCTTTTTGTAGAAAATATCTTCATTTTTATTTCAAACCTCTTCTGTTCATATTTAAATTTATTTTTTATTACTTTGTTAATTTTGTATAATTTTAATTTTCAAAGACGATTATTTTTCATTTAATACTTGATAAAATAAATTACTATCCTTTGAAAATTATCAGTAAGAATTAACCCGCCAATCAGTATCAGCAACACTCCTCCAACTAACTCAATAGTTTTAAAATGTTTTTTAATTTTACTGGAAAATGAATAAAATTTATTAATAGCCAGGGCAGTCAATAAAAAAGGAATTCCTAAGCCGGCTGAATAAACGGTAAGCATTAAAATGCCCTGATAAACTGTTTCCTGAGTCCCAGCATATATTAATATTCCTGCCAGAATAGGTCCCACACAGGGAGTCCAGCCGAAGGCAAAGGCCAGTCCCATTAAAAAGGGACCCACTATAATGTTAACTGGTTTAGTCTTACTATAAATCCTTTTTTCATAATCTAAAAATTTTATTCTATACAGTCCTGACATATGTATCCCAAAAATTATAATTATAATTCCCCCTATTTTCTTTAAAATAAAGGCTTTTTCTAATAAAAAACTACCTAAAAAAGTAGCTGTAGCTCCTAAAAGAATAAATATCAAAGAAAACCCGAGAATAAAAAATAAAGAACTTATAATTATGATATTCTTGTTTTGTTTTCCCCCTTTTTCTATATCCTCCAAAGATATCCCTGAAACAAAGGAGATATACCCCGGTACTAAGGGCAAGACACAGGGAGAAACAAATGAAAAAAGGCCGGCTACGAAAGCTGCCATTAAAGAAATTTCGCTTACGCTTAATGTTGTCATTATATAAGGACCTCTTAAATTAGTTTATAGTTATTATTTCTTAACTTTAGATTCTTTCTTATAATCTTCTATGGCTTTAGATAAACCATCGGCTGCTAAATTAGAACAATGCATTTTAATGGGTGGAAGCCCGCCTAAAGCTTCAGCAACAGCTTTATTGGAAATTTTTAAAGCCTCGTCTATATCTTTTCCCTTGACCATCTCGGTGATCATGCTGCTGGTAGCAATAGCCGCTCCACAACCAAAAGTTTTAAATTTACAATCAATTATCTTATTATCTTTTACCTTGATGTAAATTTTCATAATATCCCCACAAACAGGATTACCAACCTCTCCTATACCGTCGGCATCTTTAATCTCTCCTACATTATGAGGATTTTTAAAATGTTCCATTACTTTATCACTATACATACCCATGTAGCAATTCTCCTTCTTGATTCTGATCTTACGATTAGCGGGCTCGATTCATCGAGCCCCTACAAATTAAATATCACGGGCAGACACAAGGTCTATTCCTACTAACGACTATTCACTATTCACTAACGACTAATTCAGTCCTTCCCAATTCTCCTTAAAAGGAGAGAGGGCTCTTAATTTCTCAATAATTCCCGGTAAATTACCTATTATATAATCTACTTCTTCTTCTGTATTATCTTTCCCTAAAGTTAATCTTAAAGAACCATGGGCTATCTCCGGAGGAAGCCCGATAGCCAATAATACATGTGATGCTGTTAAGGAACCAGAGGTACAAGCTGAACCACTGGAGGCAGCAACATCTTCCATATCTAAACTTAACAACATTGACTCACCTTCGATAAATTCAAAGCAAAAGTTAGCATTTCCTGGCAGCCTTTTTGTAGGATGACCATTTAAACGAACATTTTCTATTTTGTTCATAATCCCTTGAATCAATTTATTTCTTAATCTTACAATCTCCTTCTCTTTGCCTTGATTCAGCCTTTTTTTTGCCAACTCAGCAGCTTTACCCATACCTACTATTCCCGCCACATTCTCTGTGCCAGCTCTTCTATTTTTTTCCTGAGCACCGCCATCTATTAAAGTAACTATCTTTTTTCCCTTTCTCAAGTACAACGCCCCTACACCATTAGGGCCGTAAAGTTTATGTCCGGACATTGATAACATATCCACTCCTAAATCATTGACATCCATAGGAATATGCCCGACAGTTTGTACTGAATCAGTGTGAAAATATATTCCTACTTTTTTTGCTATTTTACTGATTTCTTTAATCGGTTCGATAGTGCCTATCTCGTTGTTAGCATGCATAATGGTTACCAGTATCGTCTTATCAGTAATCGCCTTTTCCACATCTTTAGGGTCTATCAGGCCATATTTATCAACCGGTAAATAAGTAATCTTAAACCCATGTTTCTCTAAAAACTGACAGGAATGCAGTACAGCATGGTGCTCTATCTTCGAAGTAATAATATGATTCCCCTTTTTTTGATTAGCCCAGGCTATTCCTTTTATAGCATGATTGTCTGCTTCTGTTCCCCCGGCGGTAAAGACAATTTCTGAAGAATTTGCCCCGATTAAATGAGCTATTTTTTCTCTCGCTTCTTCTACTGCTTCTCTTGCTTCCTGCCCAAAGGAATGAATACTATTAGGATTCCCATATTTTAAAGAGAAATAGGGTTCCATTGCCTTAACTACTTCTACATCCGTAGGGGTAGTTGCTGCATTATCCATATAAATCCTTTTCATAAAACTATTTTCCTCCTTTTCCGCCTTCATAAATAATCGTGTGAAAAAATTATATTATATATGAGTAATTTTGTCAACTTTTATTTTTCTGACTTTGTTCATTGTTTCAAAACTATCTCTTGGGCATCCTCTTTGGTAATCCGTTCTATAAATTCCTTAAAAGAAGGATAATCTTCTTTAGATATTTCAAAGGTATTAAACTTATAATATCTCTCATATCTTATAGCATTATCTTCCACTAAATATTTCACCTCATAAAAAGCAAAAGGCAATTTCAATTCAACATCGTCCGGTATTCTCTCAATCTTGAAATTGTCCGGTATAGTTATTTCTATTTTATTTTCAGTGCAATAAATATTAGTTATAAAAATACATCTGATATCTTCTGTCTTCCTTGGCTACAATACTGGTAGATTCTACCCTTTCGATAATGGAAGGCTTAAATTGAAGTTTATTACCAATCTTCTTAGCATAATAAGGAGCTCTGAATTTGTACTTCTGCTCTACCGGTATATCGTGTAATGTGTCACGTGTAATAATTAACCTATTTTGTAAATTTAGAACTATAATTTTATTACTTGTTACATGTTACTCACCGCTGTACCCTCTACGCTAAACGCTATCCTCTATAATTCGCGATACTCGATACTAATTTATATAATCTTAACAATCCGGCCTAAAATAAATCCTAATAATATTCCGATAAGAAAAACAGCAGTCAACACTTTGGCATTGGCTACTTGTTTATATCCTTTAATTCTAATTATTGTCAAAGTAACCAGATAAGCTACTGCATTTATAGTAATAAAGAAAGGCCAAACTATTACTTTAGCTATAATCGGCCCTATATAGGGAATTGATTGGATAATAAATATAAATTGAGAAAAAACTTGTCTGGCTACCTCCATAAAAACGCCCATTAAGGCTACAATTGCTGTACTCAATATTTTATCAACCCCAAAATAAGTTAGCCCATAAAAAACCGAAATCATTATTAATATGGTTACAGCAATTTCTAAATCTTCTTTAAACTTCGGCTTTTTCAGTTTAGGTTTAAAATCTTTGCTCACTTTTTAAAATCCTTCTAAATTTTATATATTAATTTATATACCGCTTATCTTGCTACAGGTTAGGATTTATCGCTTTCTGTAGATTGCTCGGCAGCTTCTTCTCTTTTCTCTTCTGCTCTTTCTTTAACAGAACTTATGCCTATTATTACCGCAAATATTCCACCAATCAATAAAATAAAAGGCACCAAGGCTACTAAAGCTTTTAGAAATAATAACCACCATTGGATTAATCCTAATACCCCTAAAATTATAGCTGCTATTCCTCCCAAAATAATCCACATTTTAACTTCCTCCTCCTTAAAAAATAAATTCTAAAATTTTAAATGTTAACTTAAAATATGAAAATTTATTCTTAGTTCAGCATCTTTATCTTTATTACTGAATGCAAAATTAATCATTTCTATCAAATCCCTTCTTTATCGCCTACAATCTATTAATTTACCTCTTTAATTTTATAATTCAACATTAATATGGTAAAATCCTTTATTTTTTTACTATATTAATCAGAAATTTTATCATCCCCCGATACCGAAAGAATTGAATTCTCCTCTGTATTTTTCCCATTCTATATCTACTTTTTTTACAATTGCACTCCCCGGTCCCCGATAGCACCAATTTATTAATTGCTCTACTTTCTCTTCTTCCCCTTCCATAACTATCTCTACATTGCCATCCCAACAATTCCTAACCCATCCTTTTATTCCTAAAGATTGAGCCATATCTATAGTATAATAACGAAAAGCTACTCCCTGTACTCTCCCTGAGATTAAAAGATGAGCTCTTACTTTTTTTTCATTTTTTTCGTTATTTTTTGCCTCTTCTTCTTCTTTCATATATTTCCTCGTAGGTTCAATAAATCAAACTTTGTCTGGTGACATTCCTTTAGCAAAATATACTATATATTATTCTGTCTTCTAGCTCTTGGGCCTGAATTCTTAGCTCTTTTTTCTCTTTCTTCTTCACTATATACTCTATACTCGATACTCGATACTATTTTCCTATCCTTATTTTACTCCAAAACAAAAAAATTAAAAAGACCAAAATCCTATTTAAATTTTTTTATCTTATTTCTTTCTGATTCTCTTCTTGTTCTTTACACAATACACGATACGGTTTAATTACCCAGTTACCCGGTTTACCAGTTATCCAGTTGAATTAATCAATTCACCTATTCACCAATTGACCAATTATATTGGTCGTTAGTGAACAGCAGCAATGATTAATATAAGTTTTCAGTTTCTTTTTTTGGTTTATGGTTTATATTTCACTACAAAAGTGTATAATGATGAAATCTATAATCTGCAATTTTATTCCTATACGCTAAACGCTGTACGCTCTACGCTAATTTTCTTAACTAGCTAACCAGATAACCAACTAACCAAGTAACTAATTACGCTCCATGCTATAATACTAGATACGATTCACGAGATACGGGATACGAATTAAGGCTTTATAAATAAATAAGAATAAGATATAATAATTTATAATAGGGGAGCTAATAAAGCAATACTAAAAGGAGAATGAAGGCCAATTTTAAATTTAATTTTATTTCTTCTAACTATAATTTCTTGTTTTTTTGTAGGTGGTATCTGGTATGCTTTATTTTTAATCACCATTCTACTTGCTCACGAATTAGGACATTTCTTTGTTAGCAGAAGATACGGGGTAGAAGTCACTCTTCCCTTTTTTATCCCCTTCCCTCTATCTCCTTTTGGTACTTTAGGAGCAGTTATCAAAATGAAGGGGATTATGCCC
>DAOUTX010000210.1 GCA_030668465.1 Atribacterota bacterium
AATAGTCGTTAGTAAGATAGCGTATAGCGTATACATTTAGTTACCTGGTTACCTGGTTAAAAAAATAGAATAAAGAAGTCAGAAGATAAGGTAGTATTGAGTATTGAGTATATAGTATATAGTGAAGAAGGGAAAAAATAAAAGTTAGAAGACAGGATATAGAATAAAAAGGGTAGGCTCTGCGGAAGCAGAAAGCAAGAATCTATTAAAAATAAAATGTCATTGCGAGGAGTGCAACGACGAAGCAATCTTAACTAGCAACTTGCTTAACCGATAGACAAAGTGATTGGTAGACCAGTAGATTAATAAACCAGCTAACCAAATTACGTAAGATTATAAATACCTAAAGTTGAGATTCTTTCTTCTTCTTTTTTAATTATTTCATCAAAATCTAAATTTAAGATGTTACATATTGCGGTAACATAAAAAAGACTTGAACCTAATTCTGTTTCGATAATTTCTTTACAATTATCACATAATGAACCTTCTATATGATCATCCATAAATTTATGGATTTCCATTAATTTTGTATTAGAGGGAATGGTTTGTTTTTTTGCTTTAATTTTTATACAACCACATTGGGTAACCGCTTTAGCAATTGCTCGGTTTACTCGGGAATTAGATTCTTGATATTTAGTCATAAGGTCAAGGATACTCCGATGCTGGATTAAAAATTGGTCGACACTTTTTTGAAAAGTAACATTTCCATTTTCTTTATTCATAATTAGTACCCCCCGTGAAAACATTTTGCTATTTAGAGAAATACCGAGATAGTTTTAATGAAATTACTAAAATTCTCAATTGTAGCTTTATTTAATTATACTTACAGGTTAATCCATTTGTCAAGAAATATATTATCTAAATTACCTAAATAATAATTATTAACTATAGATAAATAGACAGATGAGACGCCTGTACTGCTTTGGGTACAATACATCTTACCCGTATTTCTTAATTCTGGTTTTCTTCAAGGGTGGTACTCAAGTATTATTGAGTGCCACCATACGCAATACGCGATATGGAGTAAATGTTAGTGTAAACTTTAGTGGGGTACTTTAAGAAAGAAAAGAATAGCTATCACTTTTGTTTTTCTAATCTTCTTTTTCTCTGGTACCTTTCTTTCTTTTACTCGATACTTGATACTGATTCTTATTTTGACAGAAATAAAGGAGCATGCTATAATTTATTTGGTTTTCAGAAAATCAGGGGAACAACTTAAGAGCTTGAAGATTTAGTATTTGGGTAAATAAGTTTATTAGAGTTATAAATATCAAATTAAAAAAAATTTAAGATATTATTTATAAAATACAATTTGTGAAATATAAAAAAGGGGAGGTGATAATTCTATACTTTTTTATAAATAAAATAGCGCATAGAAGGAGGAAATAACTATGCCTGCAAAAAGAATTTTAAAAATCATATTTATTATTGTTGGCGCAGTGATAGGCTATGAGGCATATAATCTATTCTATTTTATTCCTGACTTATATATTTATTATGATATTTTATTCAAGATCTTGGTAATAGCTGGAGGAGGAACAGTTGGTTTTTTATTCTCCTTTTTATTTAATACCAAAATTCAATGTTTATTTTCAGAAATTATTTGCCATTTACAAAAAATACCCACTCAAAACTTTACTGCTGCCACAATTGGATTAATTACTGGTCTTGTTATTGCAAATTTGTTAGCCTATTCACTCTCGTTTATTCCCATAATTGGTTCCTATCTTCCCATTATATTAAGTATAATACTGGGAGCTTTAGGAATAAATATAGGAATTAACAAAAAAGACGAAATATATAATTTTTTTGGGTATTTTAGAAATATTAATAAAGCAAGAAGAAAAGAAAGCAGTAAGCATTTTGTCCATCCCAAGATCTTAGATACGAGTGTAATTATTGATGGTCGCATTTTAGACATTTGTCAAACAGAATTTTTAGAGGGTGAACTTATAATCCCCCGTTTTGTTTTGTCTGAGCTCCAGCATATTGCCGACTCTTCAGATTCTTTAAAAAGGAACCGAGGGCGCCGAGGTTTAGATATACTTAATAAAATAACTAAAATCAGAAAGAATAAGATAAAAATTGTTGGCAAAGACTACAATGAACCCAAAGAGGTTGATGCAAAGATAATTAGACTTGCTAAAGATATTAATGCCAAAGTAATAACCAACGATTATAATTTGAATAAAGTTGCCCAGCTTGAGGGCATTCCTGTTTTAAATATCAATGATTTATCTAATGCTCTAAAGGCGGTTATCTTGCCTGGCGAGGAAATGAATACCCAAATAATAAAGGAAGGCAAAGAACCAGAGCAAGGGATTGCTTATCTTGATGA
>DAOUTX010000064.1 GCA_030668465.1 Atribacterota bacterium
AAACTTAAAAATTTTTTGACTTTTCTCTATATATATGTTATCTTATTAAAAATTTAATATTTGTTACCTCACTTTTTTCTTAAGTGAGGTGGAGGCGCGAGCAATAATCAGTACTGGTGATGAGATGAGCATCTTTGATTCACCAGGAAAGGTATTCCCGCCGAAGCGTAAAGATAACAGCTCTAATCTTTGTGCTGGGTTTATGGTTAAAAGCCATAAAACTGTCATCAGAATCTATACCCTGGTTCTGGTGGAGCGCTATCTCATCTGATGAGAGAAATGGGGAATAAATTTAATTGTTAGATTAATTTCAGGCAATTGATGGGCATAGTGCTTACCAATTGCCTTTTTTTATAACATTATTTAGAAATATTTTGTAGAGTAAAATTTTTCATATTATCAGGGCAATTAATATTATAATCTGTGTAATCTATTATGTAAGGAGGATTAAATGATAGATTTAGATAATAGAATTAATCGAGAAGGCTTTTCAATGAATAATTCCGGAAATTTAGAGTTTGACCGATGTGAAATTATAAAATTAGCCCAAAAATATAAGACTCCCTGTTATGTATTTTCCGAAACTATAATTAGAAAAAAATGTCGGCAATATGTTAATGCATTTTCTGGAAGAAATGTTACTTTCGAAATGCTATATGCCGGGAAGGCTTTCCTGGTTAAAGCTATGTGCAATATTTTAAAGGAAGAAGGTTTCAGCCTGGATGTTTCTTCTGGTGGAGAATTATATACTGCCCTTTCAGCAGGATTCCCTCCGGATAAAATATTTTTCCATGGGAATAATAAATCAAAGGCGGAGATAGAATTCGCTCTTAAAGAAAAAATCGGTACCATGATGGTAGATAGTGAATATGAGCTTGACTTGATTGACCAGATTGCAGAAAGTCTAAATACAAAAGTTGGAATAATTCTCCGGGTAGCACCAGGGATAGATACTCATACCCATAAATATATTCAAACCGGACAGGTGGATTCAAAATTTGGAATCAGTATTGACCGGGCACCCGATTTTATGAAAAAAGTTTTATCCAAAGAACACATCAGTTATAATGGTTTACACTTTCATCTCGGCTCACAAATTTTTGTCCTATCTTCTTATGTTCTTGCCATTAAAGAAATGGTAAAACTGATGAGAAAGATAAAAGACCTCTGGGGGATAGATACTACAAACTTTAATTTAGGCGGAGGATTGGGAGTGAAATACTTAGAATCTGACTTGCCCCCTTCTATAGAAGATTTTGTAAATTTAATTGCTGATAATGTAGAAAATGAGATAAGAAAAAACAATCTAATAATGCCTAAAATTTTAATAGAACCAGGTAGGTCTATTGTAGCTGAAGCAGGTATTACTCTCTATACTATCGGTAACATAAAGGAGATACCGGGAATCAGAAAATACCTTATTGTAGATGGTGGAATGACTGATAACCCTCGACCTATACTTTATGAAGCAAAATATGAAGCTGTTTTAGTAAATAAAATAAATAATAACCTACCCGAGGAAGTGGTGACCATTGCCGGGAAATGCTGTGAATCAGGAGATATTTTAATAAAAGATTTAAAACTACCTTCGGCTTCCCCGGGAGATCTTTTAGTAGTATTTACCACCGGTGCCTATCACTATTCTATGTCGAGCAATTACAACCTGCTTCCGCGGCCAGCTGTTGTCCTGGTAAATCAAGGAAAGGATGATTTAATTGTAAAAAGAGAGACCTATGCTGATATTGTAAGAAATGACACTGTACCAGAATGGTTTAAATAAAAAACAATATAAAGGCGATATCTATGAGAATAATAGTAAAATTTGGCGGAACCAGCGTTCAGGATCCTGAAAGAATTAAAAAAGCCGCTCAATCAATAATTCAACAAGTAAAAAAAGGATATGAAATAATAGCAGTTGTTTCAGCAATGGGGAATACCACCGATACTCTAACTTCTTTACTTGAAAATTCTGTTAAAGATCGTGTTGAGGATAGAGATTATGCTGATATTGTTTCTATGGGAGAGCGGATAAGTGCCAGAGTTCTTGCGGCTACCATTAAATCTATGGGATTTTCTTCTAAATATTTCGACCCCGCAGATAAGGATTTTCCTATTATTACTGATTCAAACTTTAACCAGGCTAAAATTCTTTCTCAAGAAAGTCAAGAAAAATGTCAAAAAATTATTAAGCCTTTTCTCGAAAAAAAGGTTATTCCTATAATATGTGGTTTTTTAGGTAGAAGTTGTGAAGATGGAAGCATAACCACTCTTGGCCGGGGCGGTAGCGATATCACTGCTTTTGCCCTGGGAAACTTTTTAGAAGCCGATGAAGTAATAATCGTAACTGATGCAGTGGGAGTATTAAGTGCAGACCCCCGGATAATAAAAGAGCCCGCAACTTTAAAGAAAATAAGCGTGGAAGAGATGGGAGTCCTTGCTGAAGGTGGGGCAAAAGTTTTACATCCACAGGCCTTAAAATATAAAACTGGTAGAATGAAAGCAAAGATAATTCACTTTAAGAACGGAAACTTAGCAGCAGAAGGTACAGAGATAATAGGAGCTTTTAGAAGTAAATTAACTCTTTTTAAAGAAAAACTGACTATGATAACTATCCTGGGAACGGAAATTTTTAATACACCAGGGCTATTAAAAAAAATAATTACCCCTGTTTCCGATAATGATATTAGTCTGTACGGTGTCTCTATCGGTACAAAACATATCGGAATCTATGTTATGGAGAATTATGCCCAGCAATCTTATGATTTGATTCATCCTACTGTAATTAAAAATGAAAGACTAAAGTCAGTTACTTTAAAAAATAATATTGCTTTAATCATTGCCAGAAGCAGGGATTTTATAGAAACACCTGGTATTATTGAAAGAATTACCCGTCCCCTGGCTGAAAATAATATAAATATAATTGAAATGACTACTATCAAGACTGATATTTTAATCTTTTTTGAATGGAAAGATAGAGAATTTGCCTACAAAATAATAAACAAATCATTGAAAGAGGCAGGAATCAAGGTAACCAAATAAATTAGCGTGGAGCGTTCAGCAAACCAAAAACTATGTACTAACGACTATTCACTATTCACTAACGACTAAATAAAAAAGGAGGAAATAAAAATGTTTAAAGGATCTTTGGTAGCTATGATTACTCCGTTTACTGAAAGTGGTGAAATTGATGAAAGAGGAATAAAAGAATTGGTAGAGTTCCATATTAAAAATGGAACAAACGGGATCGTCCCCTGTGGAACCACCGGAGAATCGCCTACCCTCTCACACGAAGAACACAAAAAAGTAATTGATATAACCTTAGAAGCAGTAGCAGGAAGAGTTCCGGTCATTGCCGGTACCGGTTCAAACAGTACCCGAGAAGCTTTCGACTTAACTTCTCACGCAAAAGAAGCAGGTGCTGATGGAGCACTTATAGTTGTCCCTTATTACAATAAACCTACTCAAAAGGGATTGTATATACATTATAGAAAATTAGCAGAAGAAATTGATATACCCATCATCGTCTATAATGTTCCTTCTCGAACAGGAGTCAATTTATTACCTGAAACTTTAGCAAAATTAGCCCAGTTGAAAAATATCGTAGCAGTAAAAGAAGCGAGCGGTAATTTGGACCAGATGACTCAAATAGTCGAATTATGCGGGGATAATATTGTTCTCCTTTCCGGAGACGACAAATTATTACTCCCGGTATTATCTATCGGCGGCAAAGGGGTTATTTCAGTGGTAGCTAATATCATCCCCGGTGATGTTGCTAATATGATTAGTGAATTTGAAAACGGAAATTACCAAAAAGCCCAAGATATTTTCCTATCAAAAATATACCCTTTGAGCAGTGCAATGTTTTATGAAACTAACCCAATACCGGTTAAAACCAGTGCTCAATTAATGGGATTGCCTTCCGGTAATTTACGTTTACCTTTGTCTCCAATGAGTGAAAGTAATTTAGCTAAACTGAAAGCAGATTTGGTAAAATTTAATTTATTGGAGGAATAAATAAATGATTAAAGTAATAGTGTGCGGTGGTTGTGGAAGAATGGCTTCCAAAGTTGCACAATTAATTTATCAGGATAATGAACTAAAATTAACAGGAATAGTTGAATCCCCTGCTCATCCTGATATTGGAAAAGATTGGGGTGCAGCATCAGGACAAGGTAAAACCGGAATAATGGTCGTAGATGATTTAGAAGCAATAATTCAAGATACAGACCAAATCGTCGAATTTACCAGCCCCAAAGTCTCTCTTCAACACTTGGAAATTGTCGCTAAATATAAAAAAACCATGATTATAGGTACAACCGGATTTTCTGGTGAAGAGATGGCCAAGATGAAAAGTTTATCTCAAAATATACCTTTTCTCTTCTCTCCAAATATGTCCTTGGGAGTAAATCTTCTCTTTAAGCTTGCAGCAGAAACAGCGGTTTCTCTGGGGGATAGTTACGATATTGAAATAATCGAATCTCATCATCGCTTTAAAAAAGATGCTCCTAGCGGCACAGCAAAAAAACTTGCTCAAGAAATTGCTAAGGCAAAAAACATCAGTCTCGACGAAGTAGGAATATACGGAAGACAGGGTATCATTGGAGAAAGAAAAAGAGAAGAAATTGGCATTCATTCTATTCGTGGAGGAGACATCACCGGCGAACATACGGTGATGTTTACAGCATTAGGTGAAAGGATAGAATTAACGCATAGAGCACATAGTCGAGATACCTTTGCCCATGGCACTATACAATCAATAAAATTCATGGAAGGAAAACCAGCAAGCTCTTATGAAATGAAAGATATATTGAAGATATGAAAGACAGTGATGAGTGATGAGTAATGAGCTAAGATAATTGATAGCATAATTCGTTAGTTGGTTTGCCAGTCTACCGGTCGCCCGGTCTTCCGGTCAATACAACAAGCAATATGTTTCTAAATTACTATACGCTAAACGCTGTACGCTATACGCTAGAAAGGGGAAAAATAATTATGAAAATAGATTTTGTTAAAATGCACGGATTGGGAAATGATTTTATTTTAATCGATTGCTTAAACAAATCATTGGGCGATTCTTCATTTCTTTCTTATCTGACAAAAAAACTTTGTGACCGTAACTTTGGAATTGGTGCGGATGGACTAATACTTATCTTGGCATCATCTCAGGCAGATTTACGGATGAGGATTTTTAATTTTGATGGTAGTGAAGCACAGATGTGTGGAAATGGTATCAGGTGTTTTGCTAAATATGCTTATGAAAATAAGTTAATCTCTAAAAACAAATTTGCAGTTGAGACTTTAGCAGGGATAATTATCCCCGAACTAATTTTCCAAGATTTAAAAAATAAAAAAATTTTAAGAATTAAAGTAAATATGGGCACACCAAAATTAAGAAGAAGAGAAATACCTATGAACGGTGAAGATACACCCACAGTTATAGATGAAACATTGAAGATAAATCCCGAGCAGATTTTTAAAATCACCTGTGTCTCTATGGGAAATCCTCATTGTATAACCTTTGTCAATGATGTACAATCCATATCAGTAGATGAAATTGGCCCAAAAATTGAAAATCACCCCCTCTTCCCTGAAAAAACTAATGTAGAATTTATTCAAGTTTTAAACAAACAAGAAATAAACTTTAGAGTATGGGAAAGAGGAGTGGGAGAAACTTTGGCCTGTGGCACTGGAGCATGTGCAGCTTTAGTAGCCGCAGTTTTAAATAACAAGACTGATCGGAAAGCTACAATTCACTTACCTGGTGGGGATTTAGATATTCAATGGGCAAATGATGGGTATATTTATATGGCTGGCCCAGCAGAATTAGTATTTAAGGGAGAAATGACAATTTAATTGTCCAATTCACCGATTTGTCAATTAACTTTAGTTAGCTGGTTTGCCAGTCGAACGCACATTAATAAATATTAAAATAAAATAATGATAAAATTGTAAACAAAAGGAGAAATTAATTTATGAAAATTGCACAAAGAATTCAAACTATCCCCCCCTATTTATTTGCAGAAATTGATAAGAAAAAAGAAGAAGCCATAAAAAGAGGAGTGGATATCATTAACTTGGGCATAGGGGATCCTGACCAACCAACACCTAATAATATAATTGAAAAACTAAGAGAAAGTGTTAAAGACCCCAAGACACACGATTACCCTCCTTATGAGGGAACAGCTGAATTTAGACAGGCGGTAGCCCTTTGGTATAAAAATAGATTTGGGGTTGACTTAGACCCGGATAAAGAAGTAATGGCTCTCATCGGTTCCAAAGAGGGAATAGCCCATATCTTTCTGGCTTTTATTGACCCGGGTGATTTTAGCCTTATACCTGATCCTGGTTACCCGGTCTATAAAAC
>DAOUTX010000103.1 GCA_030668465.1 Atribacterota bacterium
ATAAAATTCCTTCTTTTTCTGAAAAATAATTTAAAAAAATAAAAGCCCTTCAGCAAAGGCCAAAGGGCTGGAAATGGTCTGGCTCCCCGGGTAGGATTCGAACCTACAACCCTCCGGTTAACAGCCGGATGCTCCACCGTTGAGCTACCGAGGAAAGTTACAAATAATTATAGCCTAAAACCCCATTCGAGTCAACAATTTATAGAGTTAAAAGAAATATTTTTAAAAAGTTTTTTAAATTTTCGGAATAAATATTAATTACCTTAATCTTTAATTATTTTAAACCCTTTTTCCCTAAAATAATATTCAATCTTGTTCATTCTAAATAATCTCTTAACTTTTTACTTCGAGTCGGGTATCTCAATTTCCTTAGTGCTTTCGCTTCAATCTGACGAATTCTTTCTCTGGTTACTCCAAACTCTCTGCCAACTTCTTCTAAAGTATGAGGATGACCACCGGCGATTCCAAATCTCAATTCTAATACTCTTTTCTCACGGTAGGTTAAAGTATCTAATACTTCATCTAATTGCTCTTTTAAAAGAGTATAAGAAGCAATTTTAGGGGGAGCAGGTGAATCTTTATCTTCTATAAAATCACCTAAGTGACTGTCTTCTTCTTTTCCGATTGGAGTTTCTAAAGAAACAGGCTCCTGCGCTGTTTTTAATATCTCCCTTACCTTATCTTCAGTGATTTCCATTCTTTTAGCTATTTCTTTAACAGTCGGTTCTCGCCCTAATTCCTGCAATAGATGGCGTGATACCCTTATTAATTTGTTAATAGTCTCCACCATGTGAACAGGAACGCGAATGGTCCTGGCTTGATCTGCTATAGCTCTGGTAATTGCCTGTCTTATCCACCAGGTAGCATAGGTACTAAATTTATATCCTTTTTTGTAGTCAAATTTCTCTACTGCCCTGATTAGACCCATGTTACCTTCCTGGATAAGGTCTAAAAATAGCATTCCTCTCCCCACATATCTTTTGGCAATGCTTACCACTAATCTTAAATTTGACTCTACCAATCTTTTCTTGGCATTGTGATCTCCCTTTTGTATTCTTTTGGCCAATTCTACCTCTTGCCTGGCAGTTAGTAATCTTATCTGCCCTATTTCTTTCAAGTACATCTTTACGGGATCATCTAATTCTAATTGTTTTGCCAATTCAATTTCTAAATTAAATTTATCTTTAGAGGGGCGGGGTGTTTTGTCTTTTCCTTCAACACCTTTATTTTTAAGCAATAAAATTCCTTCTTTCTCAGTTTCAACCAACTCAATTCCAGATTCGCTTAAGGCATCATATAAATCTTCTACTTTATCCAGATCTAAAATATCATCTACTAAATATTTTTCCATTTCTTTATAGGTTAAATATCCTCGCTCTTTCCCTGCTTTAATTAGTTCATCTATTATTTTCTTCTTTCTCATTATCAAGCCTTCCTTCTCAAAATAAAATTTCCTGTTCGTATAAATTATAAAATTAAAACATTAATTAATTTTTTAACTCTTTAGCTGCCGAACAATTTCCTTTAATTCTTTTAAATCATCCTCTTCTATCTTTTCAGATTTTTTTATCTTTTCGTCGAGTATTTTTGCTCTTTTTTCGAGATTCTTTCTCTCTTGAGCCAACTTAAAATTATTTATAGTATCTACATATCCGGAGATAATTTTTCCCTCAAAGGTTATATTTTCTTCCATTAAAATCTTAGAAATTAATTTTGCTGCCTTATCATCAGCTAAATAATCAATAATTTTTTGAGAATTTACTATTTTATCATCTTCTAATATTTTTTCAATGGCTGCTATAATTTGACGATGCATCAGAACTGAAAAATCTTTTGCCTTCAATTTTTTTAAAATGCCCCGGGCAATTTGTTCGTTTTCCAGCATACATCCAATGAGAATTTTTTCTGCCTTAGTATTTCCCGGCTCAGAATCCGGATTAACAAAGCTGGGGATAAATTCCTTTAAGCCTTTTTTATATTTTACTAAATCAATCCTAATTGCTTCTTCGGTTAATTTTAATTCTTCAGATATTTTTACAATCTGGGCTCTCAACTCATTCTCATCGCCCATTACGCTCAGGGTAGGCATAATCCCTTTAATAACTTTTACTTTCCCTTCTATAGTTTTAATACTGTATTTGGAATATAAAAGCTTTAATTTATAATCTATTAAGGAGAGCGACCTATCAATTAAATTCTGAAAAAATTTTTTTCCTTTTTTAATTAAGAAATCAGCTGGGTCGAAACCCTGGGGTAAGTCTATAACTTTAATTTCAAGACCCGCTTTTACCAGTAAATCCAAACTTCTAAGAGTGGCCATATTACCGGCTGAATCTGCATCATAAGCAATTAAAACTGTATCGGTAAACCGTTTTATCAAATCTATCTGTTTAGTGGTTAAGGCTGTTCCCAGGGATGCTGCCATATTATTAAATCCATATTGTTGAGTTATCAAAACATCAGTATAGCCTTCTACAACAATTATGTAATTCTTTTTTCGGATATCTTCTTTGGCAAAGTTTAAACTGTATAAATTACTCCCTTTATTATAAATCATCGTTTCAGGAGAATTTATATACTTGGGCAGGGAATTATCTAAAACCCTGCCTCCAAAACCTATTACCCTCCCCGATAAGTTAAAGATAGGGAAAATTATCCTATCTCTAAAATAGTCGATATATTTTCCCTCTATTTTACTCTTTTTTATTATTCCGGCTTTGATTAGTTCTTCATAAGAATAGCCTTTTTTCTTTAAAAAGTTGGTTAATGCATCCCAGCCGGGAGGAGCATAACCTAATCTATACTTTTCGACACTAGTATCGTTAATTCCTCTTTTTTTAAAATAATTTATTACTTTTTTTCCTTGATTGGTCCTAAATAAACATTCTCGGTAATAATTTGCGACCAGATTATTTAATTTATATAATCTTTCTTCTTTTTTGTGAAGAATATTTTCTTTTTCTTCATCTACCGGGAGAGGTACGCCTGATTTTTGCGCTAACATCTTTACTGCTTCAAAAAAACTAAGTTTCTCGTATTTCATAAGAAAATTAAAAACATTGCCCCCTTCCCCACACCCAAAACAATGAAATAACTGCTTTTCAGGGCTCACCATAAAAGAAGGGGTCTTTTCCTCATGAAAGGGGCATAATCCCTTAAATCCCTTTCCCGCTGGCTTTAAATGTACGTAATCTGAAATAATATCTACAATATCGCAACGATTCCTTATTTCTTCCAGTAAATCAGATGAAAATCTCAAATATAAATCACCTACATATTATTATCAATTTGTATAATTAATGAAATATTTTCCTTTTTAAAACCCATAAATTTACCTTCGTATTAATACATTCTACAAAAGTTTTAATTTTCCTCTTTTTTTATAAAAATATTTTAAAAAAAATACTAGTTGATTATTTTTAATATACATCAACTAGTTTAAGATAACTTGCTTTATTTTTTTTGGGGGAAAATCAAAAAATAAATTAAATTAAAAATTTAGCTGTAAATTTTTATCTTCGGAGATTTTTTCTTTCTTTTTAACCTTTCCATACCTTCCACCACCACCTGGATTTAACTTTAAAAGTCCCTTTCTGGCTAAAATTATATTCTGAGCAATTTCAAATCCTACTACCTGGCTAATTTCCTGATAAGAAGCTTTGTGTAGTATATTCATTTCAGTGCCAAAGTAACCAAACAATTTATTCAGGGTCTTTTTACCCACGCTGGGTACAAACTCTAAAGGAACCTGATGATAATAGGGTGGCCGGTGAGGAGGAGAAATAGATTGTTGGTAATCTCCGATTTCCACAATCCGATCAAAAACGCCTTTTACTATTTTATCACTCCCGCATTTTTCACACTTATAAATTGGGGGATTATTGGTGGCAGTATAATTACAGATTTCACAAAAAGTTCGATGATATCTGCCCAGTTTAGGGTCAAGGCCGTAATTAGCAGTTATTTTTCTTCCTTCTTTTCTTTGCAAGGCTAAAAGTATTTCTTTAAAATTTGCCTTATCCAGTTCTACTATATTATATTCTCTTCCAATCTTAAGTAGAGAATGTGCATCTGAATTAGTTAAAAAAGTATACTTAGCCAATTCTTTCAATTTGTCGGCAATTTCTGTATCTGCACTTAACCCTAATTCTATAGCAGGAATCTTTTTTAATGTAGCCCTGCTAAGCATCTCCGGTAATCTTCTGACACAATTCCCATAAACACTTTTATGGGGAGTAAAAGCATGGGCGGGGATTAAAATCCCCCCAATCTGATTTATAATTTGAAAGGCTTCCTGAGCACTAATTTTACAATTTTGAGTGCTTAAACTCACATTGGTAACCAGTGTAGATAGTGCCTTGCTAAATTCTTTTATATCCTCAAAATAGGGAAAATAGGCTATTTGGTGGGAATGCCCTCCACCTTTTTCTTTAGTTTCAATTTCTGAGCCTAAAATAATGGTAACTTTGTCCTGATAAATTAAGCCTCCTTCTTTTAAAGGTTTCATTTCTTCGTTGTTGATTAATTGGGAAATATCATCGATAACTTCTGGTGAAGCACAATCAACAATGCCAACAATATCAATCCCTTTTCTGTATTTACATTCCCGGGCAATGTTGGCAAAAGTTAAATCTCTGTAAGCAGTTATTTTTATAGGAGCTCCGCTGTTGCTTCTACCAATGTGCACATGGAAATCCATGAAATACTTCTTCATTTGCAATTCC
>DAOUTX010000070.1 GCA_030668465.1 Atribacterota bacterium
TAAAAGAAAAAATTAGAAATATTCCGGATTTTCCGGTAAAAGGCATCCAATTTAAAGATATTACTACTCTACTGAAAGATAAAGAAGCATTTAAATATAGTATTGATGAAATAACCAAGCATTGTAGTAAATACCAAATTGATTATATTGCGGGAATAGAAGCCCGTGGCTTTATTATAGGTGCTCCAATAGCCTATCAATTAGGAATTGGATTTTTACCCATTAGGAAACCAGAGAAACTTCCTAGTGTGGTAGAGAGAGTTTCTTATCAATTAGAGTATGGTGAAAATATATTAGAAATACACAAAGATGCTATGAATAATGGTGATAAAATCATGGTCGTTGACGATCTTTTAGCTACAGGAGGTACAACAGCTGCAGTATTTGAACTAATTGAAAAATTAGGAGGAAAGATTATAGGTGCTTCCTTTATAATTGAACTTGAATTTTTGAATCCTCGGGAAAAATTAGAGGGATACGATGTTTTTTCTCTGGTACAATATAATTAGTATATGGTTAATAACATATAACATATTTGGTTAATTGGTTGATGAATTAATATTAAACCAACTAACTAGCTAACCAACTAATTAAGTAACCGGATGTTCTTCAATTAAAGAAGGTGTAAACTATTTCTCAATTAACTTTAATAAGATATATCTTAAAAAGAATATCCCAATATGCTCCTCAAGCTGATTTGAGCTTAGTAAAAAAAGCCTGCAGATATTCCACAAAAGCCCACTGGAAACAAAAGAGATATTCCGGAGCACCTTACACTTCACATCTTTTAGAAGTAGCTAAAATATTAGCTAATTTGGAGCTTGACGTAATTACTATTGTAGCGGGGATTTTGCATGACATAATAGAGGATACTGATACCCCATTATCTGCCATTGAAGAAGAGTTTGGTGAAGAAATAACAATGTTGGTTAATGGTGTTACTAAATTAAGTAAAATTTCTTTTAAAACACAAGAAGAGCAGCAAGCCGAAAATTTTCGTAAAATGTTTTTGGCTATGGCAGAAGACGTAAGAGTTATTTTAATAAAATTAGCAGACCGCTTGAATAATATGAGGACTCTACAATACATACCACCCCACAAGAGAGTAAAAGTAGCTCGAGAAACACTGGAAATTTATGTTCCCATTGCCAATAGGTTAGGTATTTCCAAGGTTAAGTGGGAATTGGAAGATCTTTCCTTGCGTTATTTAGAGCCAATGAAATACAAAGGGGTAGTTAATAGAATTGCAAAAAATCGCCTGGAAAGAGAAAGTTATGTAGAATCGATAAAAGAGATTATAAAAAAAGAGATACAAAAGGTAAAAATAGAGGCAGAAATTCAAGGTCGTCCTAAAAATATTTATAGTATCTATAAAAAGATGGAGAAGGGGAAAAAAGATTTTTTTCAGATATATGATTTAATTGCAATTAGAATAATTTGCAATTCTGTCAGAGATTGTTATGCGGTTTTGGGATTATTACATTCAATTTGGAAACCCATGCCCGGTAGATTTAAAGACTATATTGCTATGCCTAAATCAAATATGTATCAGTCTTTACACACTACAGTGGTAACTCCCAAAGGTGAACCTTTAGAAATACAAATTCGTACCTGGGAGATGCATAAAACTGCTGAATATGGAATAGCAGCTCATTGGAAATATAAAGAAAAGGTTGACTTAAAAAAGGATAAAAAATTAGAGGAGAGACTTTCCTGGTTAAGACAGATATTGGAATGGCAGAAAGATTTGAAAGACCCCAAGGAATTTATGGAAAACTTAAAAATAGGTCTTTTTCAGGATGAAGTTTTTACCTTTACTCCTAAAGGTGATGTGAAGATATTGCCTTTAGGTTCTACACCTATAGACTTTGCCTATCTTATTCATACAGACGTAGGTCATAGATGTGTGGGGGCTAAAGTTAATAAAAAGATAGTTCCTTTAGATTATAAAATGAAGAGCGGAGATATTGTAGAGATATTAGCTTCCAAATCAAGCCGAGGCCCTAGTAGAGATTGGTTAAAGATAGCCAAGACATCAGGGGCAAAGAATAGGATTAAAATCTGGTTTAAAAAGGAGATGCGGGAAGAGAATATTCAAAAAGGAAAGGAACTTTTTGAAAAAGAGATGGAAAAATACAAAATTGAAACCTCTTCCGATCTTACTAAAAAGTTAAAAGAAGTGAGTGTTGAATTAGGTTTTACCGAATTAGAATCAATGTTTGAAAATATTGGGTACGGTAAATTAACCCCTTACCAGATTTTATCTAAAATAATCCCACAAGAAAAAATCTATCCAATTATTACCTTGGCTAAACCGGAAAAAAGAATTGATCAAGGAATAAGAGTTCAAGGGATTAATGATGTTATGATAAGGTTTTCTCGATGCTGCAATCCGGTTCCCGGTGATGAAATAATAGGTTATATTACCAGGGGGAGAGGTGTATCTATACATAAAGCAGATTGTTCTAATGCAGATTTTATTTCTGCTGAAAAAGATCGGTTGGTTAAAGTTGAGTGGATAAAGACAGAAGAGCTGTTTTACCCGGTAAAGATAAGAATAGTAGCTGATGACCGCCCGAATTTAGTGTCTGATATCATGTTAATTTTTTCCAGTCTTAAAATTACAGTCAGTGCTATTAATGCTATAGCTGATAAAAATAATATTGCTAGTATAGATGTAATGCTCTCTATCAATAATCTTGATCAATTTCAAGAAATTATTAGGAAAATAAAAAAAATAAAAAGCGTATTAACTGTAAAAAGAGTAACAACTTTTTAATTGATAAATTAGGAAGAAAAATCTTTTATCCGAGGAATAAACAATGAGAGCAGTAGTACAGAGAGTAAAAAAGGGATCAGTAGAGATTGAAGAAAAAGTAGTAGGAAAGATAGAAAAGGGTTTGGTAATCCTTTTAGGAGTGGGAAAGAATGATACTGAAAAGGAAGTAGAGTACTTAGCTGAAAAAATAGTGAATTTACGTATATTTGAAGATAAAGAGGGGAAGATGAATCTTTCCGTGAAAGATATAACTGGTCAGATTTTAGTCATATCTCAATTTACTTTATATGGGGATTGTAAAAAAGGAAGACGTCCGAGTTTTATCTCCGCAGCCCTTCCCGATAAAGCAGTAAAATTATATAATTATTTTGTAAAATATATAAAAAATTATGGTCTTAAGATAGAGACCGGACAATTTCAAGCGATGATGTTAGTAAAAATTTTTAATGATGGTCCAGTTACCATTCTTTTAGATAGTGAAAAGTTAATTTAGAAATAAATCAATTTTTCTAGGGAGAAAATATAATGAAGTTGCCACTTATTATAGGACATAGAGGGGCGAAGGGAATTGCTCCCGAAAATAGCCTTTCCGGTTTTAAGAAAGCAATTGAATTAGGGATAGACGGCGTGGAACTGGATGTGCACCTTACTAAGGATGGGAAGTTAGTCGTAATTCATGGTGTGGATTTAAAAGGGCTAACCGGATTAAAAATTCCTATTAAGCAGCTTACTTTTGAAGAATTAAAAAAATATGATATTTCTGAGTCGTTCCACAAAAATCAAGAAAAAATTGTGGATAAATTTCCAGAAGAGAAGAAGTATTTTTTAGAATTAAGAGCAATTAAAGCCAATACATTTTATCTGAATGTTTACGAACAAGCTAATAGAAAGAAAATTAGTTTTTATTTGCATTGGGATGGCAAACGGTTTGATATAGTTAAAAAACTTTTTTTCTCAAGAAATGATGGAAAGAAGGTTTGCTTCAAACAATTAAAAATTAAGAAGAGGGACATACTTGACTTAGAAAAAGGCAAGGTGAGGAAGTATCACAATGAGCAGATACCTTTGCTCGGGGATGTACTTAAAATATTGAAGGGAAAACTTTCTGTAAATGTAGAAATTAAGGGAGGGGAGAAGATTTATCCGGGTATTGTAGATAAATTAGTAAAAGAGACAGAGAGTTTTGGATATACCAATATTCTTTTTTCATCTTTTGATAGAGATACGGTAATCTTGTTAAAAAAGAGATATCCTGAGCTTAAAGCAAATGGACTATATGCCAAATGGATAAATCACAAAAGGTATATTCATGGATTGGATGGGTTAAATCCACATGCCTTTTTGTGTAAAGAAAAACTTATTTTTTGTTTACATCGATTGGGAAAAACAGTGTATGTATGGACGGTCGATAGAGATATAGATATGGTACGCTTTATTTTATACGGAGTAGATGGAATTATTACCAATTATCCTCAGGTTCTAAAAAAAATAAGCAAAGCAATACAATCTGTTTTAGAAGATTTTTAATAAAGGATTTTTATATCTGAGAAGATAAAAACTGTTTCAATAATTTGAATTGCTTATAGAGGATTTTACAAAACGAAAGGATTGTAAAAGAATGTTTATAGAAAGATTAGTGGTAGGGGCGTTAGACACTAATTGTTATTTAATTGGTTGTAAAAAGACTAAAAAAGCAGCGGTAATTGATCCGGGAGAAGAAGATGAGGTAGATTTAATTTTAAATCTTTTACAAAAAAATAATTTTGATCTGAAATATGTTATAAACACCCATGGGCATATCGATCATATTGCTGGCAATAATTTGCTTAAAGATAAGACCGAAGCTTTATTATTAATCCATAGATTAGATGCTGATATGTTAGTTGATGCTAATAAAAATTTCTCTTCCTTTATGGGTAAAGAAATATACTCACCTTCCGCAGATAAGCTTTTAGAAGAGGGAGACGAGATATCTTTAGGTACATTAAATTTAATAGTAATTCACACACCGGGTCATACTCCGGGAGGAATTTCTCTTGTTTTAAATAATATTGTCTTTACGGGTGATACTTTATTTGCCGGTGGTATTGGTCGAACCGACCTACCCGGTGGCTCTTGCCAAGATTTAATAAAATCAATTAAAGAAAAATTATTGATTTTAGGTGATGATAAGATAATTTATCCCGGGCATGGTCCGGATTCGACTATAGGTGAGGAGAGAAGGACAAATCCATATATTTAATTGGCCAATTAAATTAGTTAGATAGTTAGTTAGTTTACTGGTTAACTGGTTTTTATACTACTAACCAATTAACCAACTAACCATATATACTAATTAACGAATTTAGAAAGGAGTATATAGAATGAATTATGGAATAAAGGATATTGATTTAGCTAATAAAGGGAAAGATAAAATTGAATGGGCTGAAAAACAGATGCCCGTTCTTTCAAGTATAAGAAAAAGATTTAGTAAAGAAAAACCTCTAAAGGGAATTAGAATAGCTGCTTGCCTCCATGTAACTACCGAAACAGCTAATCTGGTGAGAACTTTAAAAAAAGGAGGTGCAGAAGTATCTCTATGTGCTTCTAATCCTCTAAGCACCCAGGATGATGTAGCAGCTTCCCTGGTTAAAGATTTTAGAATTTCTGTATTTGCTATCAAAGGAGAGGACAAGGAAACTTATTATCGGCATATTGAAAAAGTGCTAAATCGCAAGCCTAATATCACTATGGATGATGGAGCAGATCTGATTTCAACTATTCATTCTCAAAAGAAAGAACTAATTGAAGATATTATTGCTGGTACCGAAGAAACCACTACCGGAGTTATCCGATTAAGAAGTATGGAAAAAGATAAAGCTTTAAAGTATCCGATTATTGCGGTAAATGATGCACAAACTAAATATCTCTTCGATAATAGATATGGTACCGGACAGAGCACCATCGATGGTCTGCTAAGGGCTACTAATATTTTAGTCGCCGGAAAAATATTTGTTATTTGTGGATATGGCTGGTGTGCTCGAGGTTTAGCGATGAGAGCTGATGGTATGGGCGCTCAGGTGATAATTACTGAAATCGATCCCATGAAAGCATTAGAAGCAGTAATGGATGGCTACCAGGTTATGCCCATAAAAGAGGCAGCCAAAATCGGAGATATTTTTACAACACTGACTGGTGATATAAACGTAATATCGGTGGAAGAATTTCCTTTAATGAAAGATGGAACAATTTTGGCTAATTCGGGGCATTTTAATGTAGAGATTAACATAGGAGCTTTAGAAAAATTATCAGTAAATAAAAAGAAAATTAGAGAGTATATTGAAGAA
>DAOUTX010000235.1 GCA_030668465.1 Atribacterota bacterium
AATTTAAATCAAAATCATTTAAATTTTGGTAAGCTTTGACAAATACTTCCTGTAGAATATCTTCTGCATCTTCTTTGTTTATATTAGATATTTTAAAAATATAATTAAGAAGCTTGGCTTCATAGCGTTTCATTAGATATAGATAGTAGTCCTGATTTTTTAAAGTCAGGATTACTACCTGTTCATCGGTTTTGTTGACACACTCTGAACCTATAACCATAATTTCTAATTCTTTCTACTTTTTAAGACTTGCAAATGTCGTCCTTTTTTTCTTTTTAAACATTGATAGATAATATTTTAAATGCCAGAGAGCATGAAATATACCCAGTAGAGTCATAACAATAGAAAATTCCACATGCCAGAATAAAAAGTTAAAATTAATAGATTTAAACCAATCGTAATCTCTAATAAATACCAGAATCATTCCCGTTCCGGCTGAACCGATAAAACTGATTAGCAAGAAAACGTTCCAAAATTTCTTTTCTTTACACGAACTTATCTCTAATTTTCGAGCCAGGAATTTAGCGCCAAAATATATTAGCAGAGATACAAAAAAAATATCTAAAAAATTATAATCAGGTAATGATTTTCTCTCAGGAGGCGGAGAGTCAGATACTGTTTTTTGAGTAGAAGCTGCTTCAGCAATAAAGAATCCTCCTGTAACTTTCTCGTCGCTTTCTTCAGAATATTTATTATCATCGATTATATTATTTTTTGTATTTTCTTCATTTAAAGTCACACTTGCATCACGGTCTTCTGGAGCTGGCTGAGAAAGGTCGCAAATACCATCACCGTCAGTATCGATATATCTTTTGCATTCTCCCGGATAAGGGTCATCTTCAAAACCAAAAGGACAGTTATCCCAGGCGTAGATAGTTATTGAACTAAAAACTACTAAAATAAAGATTAGGGTAGATAATATAATATATTTTCTAAATTTTTTCATTGTATTTGTCTTTTATTTGTAATTTATTATAATCTATTAAATAGAATATAGGAAATTTTGTTTATTAAAAGTTCCCATATTCTAATACGCAAACAAGAATAGTTTTCTTTCATATGAATAAAAAATTTCTTTTTAATTTTAATACATACTACAATAGACATACTCGATATAAATATTAACCGTAGCTTTGGCGAGAGAATTAGAAGAAAGAAAAGAATAGTTACTGCTCTTGTTTTTTATCTTCTCTTTCGCTTTCTTAACTCGATACTCGATACTATATACTCGATACTAATAATAATGTATAATTAGAATAAAGATTAGAAGGAGGGAATAAATATGAAAAAGAGATATTTAAAAATGTTTTTAATGTTAAGTTTAGTTATTTGTGGATTGTTATCAGTACTTAGCTTTAGTTTTGCAGCTGGTCAGGGGGAAACTTTTTCTCAAGAAGCATCTGATTACCTGGAGATGGCTATAAACAAGATGGACGAGGCGATTAAAACTTACCAGGGAGTTAATTATCCCAATAAAGAACTGTGGGTTGAAGCGATCGATTATGCTGAAAAAGCTATTGAGGCAGACCCTGATTTTATAGAAGCTCATTATCGCCTTGCCCAGATTTACCAATATACTAATTGGTATTATCGAGAAGCAAGAGAATGGGG
>DAOUTX010000183.1 GCA_030668465.1 Atribacterota bacterium
ATGACCACATTTTCCTATACCACATGACATATTCTTCTCCATAGAAAGGTATATATTCTCTTCTTTAAAGCCCATTTCAATTAATTTTTTAGTTGAAAACTTCATCATTACTGGCGGTCCACACACAATGGCAATACCACTTTTATAATCCATATCTACACCATCCAGAATTGTAGTTACAACACCTACATTTCCTTTCCACCCGCTATCACCTTTGTCTACAGTAAGTTTTATATCTAAATCTTTTTGTTTTACCCAATCATCTTCTATCTCGCTTCTATATAGAAACTCCTGAGGTGTCTTGCAACCTCCTCTAAAAAATAGTTTTTTAAATTCTCCACTCCTATCAAAAAACTCATACATCAAACTTCTAATAGGTGCAAATCCGCATCCACCGCCTGCAACTAGTATTTCCTTGCCTTTAAACCTATCCATAGGATAACCTTTCCCGAAAGGTCCTCTCACACCTACAATATCACCATTTTTAAGTTCATGAACCTTTTCGGTAACCTTGCCTACATTCATAATAGTAATTTCCATTATATCTTTCATAGCAGGCCTTGATGAGGGTGTAAAAGGAGCCTCACCAATCCCCGGAATAGTCAGTTCTATAAACTGGCCTGTTTCGAAGGTTATCGGTTCTTCTGGTTCAATCCTTATTGTTTTTATAGTAGGTGTCTCAGATATGACTCCTGTAATTTTAGCCCTAATAGGTCTATAGGGATTTATAATCTTATGCATTATACACCAATCCATTAAGAATCTTCCTAATATCTATCTTTGCTGGACAAGCAGATATACAACGGCCACAACCTGTACAAGCATAAATATCAGCAACTTTTGGGAAAAAATCAAATTTCTTTTCAAACCTGTTCCTCAATCTCATCCATAATTCTGGACGGGGATTTGCGCCTCCTGCAACCTGAGCAAAATCTTTTATCATACAGGAATCCCAAATACGTAAACGTGCCATCTTATTTTCACTTTTCTGGTCATAAAGTAAAAAACAATGGCAGGTAGGACAGATTGTATTACACGCTCCACACTCAACACAATTATTCGCTTCATCAGCCCAGATATTAGATTCGTACCCTCTTTCTATAATGTTTTTAAACAAATCTTGATGTGGTATATCGTTTTGTTTTATATTTTTTTCCACTCCATCAATTACTTTTTTTCTCTGCTTATCTCTTTGGGAAATAAACTCTTCTTTCACTTTTTCAAAAAGAGAAGAGTATTTTTCAATTAGGATCTCACCCTTTTGAGAACCAACCTCGACAACAAAATCTTCTCCTACTACCGAAAGATTTATATCGAAATTTTCAAGTGGATAAGGTTTCACATTTAGTGCAAGGCAAAAACATGTATCTATAGTAGAAGTACAATCTGAAGAAATAATAAGGTTATTTTTAAGCATATCTATATAGAAAGGATCTTGATAATCATGATTTTCAAATACATAATCCTGTATTTGCAATCCCTTGAGGTCACAAGCTTTCACGCCAACTATACAGAAAGGTTTCTGGATTTTTTGAGGAATATCAGATTCGAAGTTTTCGGCAACGATTTCACGTGCACGGAAGAAAAAAGATTTAAGTGGTTCAAAGGCTCGCACTTCACTGATAACAATATCATCAGTGAAGTCAATATACTTTTTATAAAAATACTGATCGTCCTTTTTAACAGGGACGTAAACATCATAATCGTTCTTTAAATTTTCGAGAAATTTTGCAAAATTACTAGAAGAAATATACTGCATATTAGTGCTTCCCCTTGTAAAGTAATTGCAACATTTTAGTTTCTTAAACTTATATTATTTATTTAAGTACTTTTTAAATATTCTCTTTATCTAAATTCTTTGGTTCTTGCCTAAAATATACATTAACTACAGATTTTCATTTTCATCAAATCATCTGCTATTATTTTGTGAAAATTATCACAAATCAAAATACAAAACTATTATATCACTAAGACAAGTAGTATGTCAATCCTTCAAATTCAATAGATAAGTCTACATTGTGTATTTTAATTTCCGGGGGCAATACGATATGGATGGGGGCAAAATTTAAAATAGCTTTAATCCCACCTGCAACCATTTTATCTGCCACTTCCTGGGCTGAATCAGCTGGTATCACTAATATTCCAATATTTATATTTTCCGCCTGGATAAATTTTTCTATCTTTTTTATATCGTAAATAAAAATATGGCCAAGTTTTTTGCCAATTTTTAAGGGATTATTATCGAAAATTCCCTTGATTGTAAAGCCCCTTTTCTGAAAGCCTTTATACTTTACTAAGGCCTTGCCTAAATTTCCTGCTCCGGCAATAATAACTGACCACTTCTTATCTAATCCTAATATCTTTTTTAATTCTCTGCTAAGATCTATTACAGGATATCCAAGTCCTCTTTTACCGAATTCTCCGAAATAAGCTAGATCTTTACGAATTTGTGCTGAATTTATCCCCGTCATTTCGGCAATTTTAAGCGAGGAAATGATTTTTAACTCTTCTTCCCTTTCTGTTTCTAAAATTTTTTCCAAACACCTATGGTAAATAGATAATCGATTTATAGTGACGGAAGGAATACTCTTTTTCTTCAAATTTATATTTCCTTTTCTTATCTAGTTGTTGTCCATATTTCATAACCCAATTTCTTCAATTTATCTGAAATTACTTTGGCCTCATCTAAAGTCTTAAATTCCCCTACTTGAACCTTGTAAAGGGTTTTCCCTTTAACTACATAAGTCTGGTATCCTTTGCTTCTTATCTCTTTAGC
>DAOUTX010000086.1 GCA_030668465.1 Atribacterota bacterium
AAATGACAAACATTTTTCAAAAATAAAGATAATTCGTAGGCGGATAAAACAACTTTTAATAATTCCTGTAATTGTAGAAGATAAAGTATTAGGGGTTATAAATTTAGAAAATACTTCCCTTAACCCCGATACAATAAACTTACTAAGGTCCTTTTCTGAGGGGGCGGCAGTCGCTATTAACAATGCCCGCTTATATCAAAAAATTCAGGATAGTTATTTTGAAATTGCAAAAGCACTAGCCCAGGCCATCGAAGCAAAAGACCCCTATACTCATGGCCATTCAGCAAGAGTTGTGGAGCATACAGTATTAATCGCCCAAAAGCTGGACCTACCGGAAGAAGAGAAAGAGTTATTAAAATATGCAGCAATGCTGCACGATATCGGAAAAATTGGGGTAAGGGGAATTGTTTTAAATAATTCTAAGGATTTAACCGGCGAGGAATACGATGAAATAAAGAAACATCCTCTTGTTGGCGAGGACATTATAAAACCTATAGAATTATTACAACCAATCAGGCCATTAATCAGACACCATCACGAATGGTACAACGGTAAAGGTTATCCTGATGGATTATCCGGAGAAAATATTCCCCTGAGTGCCCGCATCCTGGCCGTTGCCGATGCCTATGATGCCATGAAATCTGACCGACCCTATCGTAAAGCCCTAACAGAAGAAACAGCTATCCAGGAGCTTAGACAAGGAAGTGGAACTCAGTTTGAACCTAAATTAGTGGAAATATTTTTAGAAATATTAAAACAAAACTTGTCAGGGGCGGTCCTTTGATAAACTAATTAGAATTAAAGCAGTGCGGTACTGAAGTACCTTTCAGCCCGGTCAGGTAATACAGTCACCACCCGGTTACGCCCATTATCCACATGAAGGGCGGCAAAGACATTAGCTCCTGATGAAGTCCCCACCAACAACCCCTCTTCTTTGGAGAGTTGGCGAGTAGTTTCAATAGCTTCCTCATCAGTAACAGTAAATACCATATCTACCTGTTTTACATCCAGGACAGCAGGGATAAATCCGTCACCGATTCCCTGAATCTGGTGAAGACCTGGTTCATGTCCCAATAAGGCAGAACTGTTTTTTGGCTCCACTGCCACAATTTTTACTTTAGGATTTTTTTCTTTTAAAAATTTTCCAATCCCCTGAAGGGTTCCCCCACTTCCTACTCCAGCTACAAATACATCTATTTTCCCTTTCATTTCATTCCAGATTTCAGGTGCAGTTTGTTGATAATGAAGCTCTGGGTTATGGGGATTTACAAATTGGTCAGCAACAAAATATTTTTCCGGTTCTACTTCTTTAATCTCCCGCATCTTTTTTATGCTTCCGGGTAGGCTCCCTTTAGCCGAGGTGAAGATAATCTCTCCCCCAAAAGCCTGAATTATTTTCTTTCTTTCTTCACTCATATTCTCCGGCATTACACAGATTACCTGGTAGCCCTTCTGCACACCCACCAAAGTTAAGCCAATTCCGGTATTCCCGGAAGTTGCCTCAATAATGGTCATCCCCGTTTTAAGCTTTCCTTCTTTTTCCGCTATTTCGATAATGTATTTGGCTACTCTATCTTTAATGCTCCCCCCGGGATTTAGATGTTCAGCTTTTACAAATACATTTCCAGAAGACATCTTTTTTAATTGAATTAAAGGGACATTTCCTATTGCCTCCAGAACTGAATTTATCAGCATAATAACAAGCCTCCTTAAAACCTGCCAGGGGACGGTCCTCTGTCAGGAAAAAATAATTTCTTGATTAAAAATTATAACAAGATTAGTCAGGATTTGCAAGAAAAATAATTATTCAGCAAAATACCAAAGGACTGATGGTGTTTGTTAGATATGTTTTTTATCAATCACGAATAACTTTGTTGAAGCTATCTACAAAATTACCTAATGCTTCCGATAAAATCACGGTTTGGTGACAGGTAATAAACTTTACCCCTAATTCAATCCAGTATTTTATCAAATCAGGTGATGTGGCTACCACACCAGCTACTTTACCTGAATTTACTATCTTTTTAATTGCCTCTTTTATGATGTTTTTTACAATCGGATTATTATATTCTCCGGGGAAACCTAATGATTGGGATAAATCAACAGCCCCAATAAAAACTACATCTATCTCTTTGAGCTTGAGGATTTTATCCAGATTATCAACTGCCTCTTTAGTTTCAAATTGAACAATTAGTATAATCTCTTTATTGGAAGTCTCAATGTGACTTTTTTCGCCGACAGTTATGCCATATCCAGCAGCCCGGCTAACATTTATTAATCCTCTGAATCGTTCTCTTTTTTGATCCACTCTTTGAATGTACTTGGATAAAGATACAGCTCTTTTAGCCTCTTCTAAAGTGCTGACCATGGGAAAGATAATTCCCATAGCCCCCACATCTAATGCCTTTAAAATATATGTTTTCTGAATTTCACTTACTCTAATTATTGGAACAATATTAGTCCGTTCAGCCGCACAAATCAAAGGTATGCAGGATTCAGCAGACATTGGTCCATGTTCTGTGTCTAAAATAATAAAATCGTATCCTGAATAACCTGACATTTCAGCAAGATCTATTGAATTAATACTCTGCCAAATTCCTAATACTGATTCTCCCCTTAAAAGTTTCTCTTTTACTTTATTTTTCCTCATAATTCAATAATTCACTCCTTAGATACTTTATAAAAATTATAAATCCTTCTTTTCCTTTAAAAAATCAATGGTTGATTTAGGGGGAAAATTGAGGGGATTATTCTAAGGGTAGTTCCGGTTCGTCCCTTTCGATTTCCTCTTCTACTTTGATTCCAGTCTCTTCCCTTGTTTTGCTTCCACCCTCTCTTTGAAGGTTGCTCTCTAATTCTTGAATCTTCTTCTTTTGACTGGAAATCAATTTGATTCTCTTTATCTTTGAAGGTACCGAGACCAATAAACTCATTATAACTCCCAGAGCGACGGTAATCAAAAGCACCAGCGCTAATGAACTTTCAAATCTCCAGGTCAGAAAACTCACTATGATAGGAACTGTATTCTGAAGGGCAAAAACAACGGCCAGAATAGCTACAATAATAGCCACAATTAATTGTAACTGCATAAAAATCTCACCCCTTTCTTGGATTTCTTTTAATTTCATATTATTAATATTATATCACTTTAATATGGCAATTTAATTGGAAGTAACATGGGCACTTTCTTCTTATATTCCTCATATATCGACCCAAACCTTTGTGTTAGAAGTTTTTCTTCATACCGTGAGATCATATAATAAAATATTATAATTACGAACCACACTAAAATTGAAAGGAGAGATAGCGATAATAAAATGAAGCCAAGATAAAGTAGTATCGAGCCAAGGTATATCGGATGGCGTACAATAGAAAATACACCGGTTGTAATTACCTGTGGCTCTTCTCTTGTCTCTCCAAATACTATTTTTAGACCAGCCCAAGCCAATAATCCGGATATTACTAATATGATTAGAGCAATTGGAACACGAATATAATTAGATAGGTATTGAGTTAAAAAAGTAGAATATTTGAATGCAAATGAGTCCGCAATCCATACAATAAGAAAGATAACCAGTAGAATTAACTGGCCCATATCGCCGAAAGCGTACTCTCCTGTTAAGTCACCACGATGTTGGTGTGATTTTCTCAAATGTCCTTTTTCACTTTTCATTTTCCTTGCTCTTTGTCTTTTGGGTCAGGTTTCAACATTTAACATGAATTACCTGGTTATCTCATTTAAGATTAACTTAGTCGAATGTTGAGACCTCTGTATTATTTCTTTTCTTCATTTTCTTAATTTTAAATAGTAATTCTTTCTCTCAGCTAATTCATCCAATATTGAGTGGAGAATTTTAGACTTCTCTTTAATCTCCAGTCCGAAGGAATTCTTCTTCGCTTTATTCAATGCCTCCCCTAATTCTTCAATCTCTAAAACTGTTGCGGCAATACAATAATAACTTTTGGAGCGTCCTTCGTTAAATTCTTGCAACATCTCTTTCAATAAGTTCTCTCTTGTTTTTTGTTCCTTTTCAAACTCATTAACTCCGTTCTTTTGAATGAAGGCAATATTATTTTCCAACTTCTGATAACATTTAAAAGAATCAACCCGTTTACTAAATTCTCTATGCTTTCTCCATTTTTTACAAGTTTCATTTTCTTTACATTGCCAGCAAAATTCAATCCCCTTTTTCTTTATCCCACAAGTGATGAAAGGACATCCAGCAGACATTCTAAATTCGCTTTTACACCCTCCACACCTGCTTTTACTTTCGGTGTGGTAACGGGTGCAAAGTCTGCAAGAAAGACCACAGATTCCAATCTCAGGATATTTGATTTGCACATTTAATTTTTTTGTCATATTATTTACTTTTCTTGTTTTCAAGAAACTCTTTTATCTTTATCCTCTTTATCTTATAACTTCTACAATATCAGTGGGCATTATATCTGTATTAGAAAACTTAGTTGTAACCAGGGCTATAGAAAGTTTTTCTTTTACTGTCATTATCCTTGCCTGAGCAATTAAATCTAATTCTCTATCCAGGATTTCGTTGGTTTTAGGATCTAATATAACCTCCCCTTCCTGGAAGATTTTTATTTCATCTCCCACTTTGATGCCAGAATCTTCCCCCAGATTTATATACACTTTAGTTATTTCCCCACTTGAAGTTGATTCTACTTTTACTACATATCCTTCTAAAGGCAGGGAAGAGATTATCATTGTTTTACTATCTAACTTTATCGCAAATTCCGCTGCAGCTTGCTGGCATACATCCTCTATAGCAGAGAAAATATCTGTCGCCGATTCAGAAGATAACCCTAATCCTCCAGCAATAGGAACACGAATGGATACTCCGGATTTGGAAGTGGTTCCTTTTTTTACTTCAGAAAAAATAATTTCTCCTGTTGTAACATTTATAGCCCTTACTGTTACGGTAACTGTCGCAGATGATTTTTTTAAACTTAAAGGCCCTAATTTGATTCCTCCTGATTTCTTATAAACTATACTGGTAACACTTCCGGTGACTATTGAATCTACACCGAGCATTTTCCCAATTTTCACCGCAGTAGAAGGGTCAACCCTTCCGGAATAAGCTTGAAAATCTTGTTCTTTCAAGATAGCATCTAACTTAACCCTTTCGAATACCCGAAAGCGCTCAGTCTTTATCAAGGCATTTATCATTAAATCTGTAGCGGCCTTAGAGAGTTCTGAATTAATATGCCAAATGTAACCCGGGGCAGTTGAGTCAAATCCGATAACTGCTACCCTGGGTAGCTCTTTAGAAAATCCCAGACTCGAAATCGTTAAGACAATTATTATAACCATTAAAACTTTCAAAGTTATATTTCCTGCCTTTATCATTTTTATAACCTCCCATTTCTTATTATTCAAAAAATATTTTAAATAAAATCCTTTTTATAGGTTCTTTGTTTTTGGTCT
>DAOUTX010000054.1 GCA_030668465.1 Atribacterota bacterium
ACTGTAGGCGAAGCAAAGAGATACTTTAACATTAAAAATCAAGCTAAAAACTTAAAGCACAAAGCATAGTTCGTATCTCGTATCTCGTGAATCGTATCTTGCTAAGAAAACAGAAGTCAGTAGACAGAATTCAGGAGTCAGATTAGTATATAGTATGTAGTATATAGTATATAGTGAAAAACAAAAGAGAAAAAAGTAGGGGTGTATTGCATACACCCAAGGAAGAACAAAAGGCGGTAAAACAGAGAGGGCACAATTCATTGTGCCCCTACAAATTGGGAAATATTGATTTCCATTACCTGTTTTCACGAGGGCAGGCCCGCCTGTCTTTGAATTAAGGTAGGGATTCGATTTATTAGAAAAAGTTTTGAATTTTATGTTTTTTATATTTTGACCTTATCAAGCTCATGTTTTTTTATCGTTATCTATGTGATTTTATTTCATAAAGGGCGAGTACAATAAGTCCCTACTTTTCCCTATCTTTTATTTTCTTTACTAAACATTATATACGATATACTAATTATTTTATTCTATACGCTGTAAGCTAAATAGATTTGAATTATGCTTTTTCTCCTGAATTCTAATTTTCTTCACGCGATACACGATACTCGATACGAATTGTTATTAACTAACGACTAGTCTGTTACAGAGATTTTAAAAATTTATCCGTTTTAAAGCTTTTCTCAGAATGATAGGCTATATATAAATCAGTTATTTTCTCTAACTCTTTCATCTTTTTATCAGGAATGGTCGCATTTGATATAGTAGATAAAGGTGTAATTAGTATTTTCCTTAATAATTTATTAAAATAAAGAGAAACTTTAACACACCCTTCTTTATCTTTGGCTATACAATTATTGCATACCAGTCCGCCTTCTTTTATATTAAAATACATTTCTTTTTGATCTTCTACACTTTTATTGCATCTACAACAATGATTAAGAGACGGTCTATATCCTAAAATTGATATAGTTTGCCATTTGAAAGATAAGGTTTGTAATTTTGGATCATTAGATTCCTTCAAATAATGTAAAACCTCTTTTAATAAATTAAATAGACCAATATTTATTTCCCGCTCCTCGGTTAATCTATTAACTACTTCCACACAATTGACAGCAAAAGCAAACTTAATAACTTCTTTGCTCGTTGAGAAAAAAGATTCCAATATTTCGGTCTGACTGACAATATCAATATTTCTACCTTTATAAATCAAAAAGTTAGAGTGAGTTAATATTTCCAAACTGCTTCCGAATTTACTTTTTGTCTTTCGGACTCCTTTAGCAATGGCCGTGATCTTACCGTAATCTTTAGTGTATATAGTAACAATTTTATCAGCTTCTTCATATTCCATGCTTTTTAGTACTATACCTTCCGTTTTATACAACATACTATAAGATAATCTCCACTATAAAAGATCGTTTTTACCAAATGCCTCAGGAAGCAATTCTTTTATTTTTTTAATCTTAACATCTCCATTTAAATTCGCCATAATCAGGGGGATATCTTCACCAAATTCTGATATCACCTGTCGGCAGGCACCACAGGGAGAACAGGGTTTATCTGTATCACCAATAATAGCTATAGCTTCAAATTTAGTTGAGCCCTCTGAGATAGCTTTAAAAATAGCCACTCTTTCTGCGCATACGGCCAAACCAAAAGATGCGTTCTCAATATTGCAACCGGTGAATATTTCGCCATCAACACTGAGAACAGCAGCTCCCACTTTGAATTTAGAATAGGGAGTATAGGCCCTTTTTCTGGCTTTTTCTGCTTCTTTAATTAATTTTTTATATTCTTTTTTCATAGTATTTTCACCTTCTTTATTTAAACCACACCTTTGTTTCCTCCGGTACTAAATGAATCCATATATTCCCCTGATTCAAATTTAAAAGTTTCCCCTGGCGGTCATAATATACGGTTAGCTGGTCTTTAGATCTTTTAACCCATTTAGATAAAAAATAATTCCCTCCGTAAAATACCTTGGCAATACCTTCTCCGATAACCTCTACTTCCAGTCTTCCTTCTCTATCGCCGGGGATTTTTTTAACCGGAACATATTGGATTATTATATTGGAAACAGTTATAGGTTCGAAAGTTTTACTATCCTGATGTGGTTTAGAATTTATGTACCTTAAATAATTACTGGCACTAGCTTTATACTCGTAAGATATGGTATGTTTTTGATTATACTTAATAGAAATTTTAGTGATATTCCCTCCTGATAAATTGAGTGTTCTTAGATTGAGTAAATTGTTATCTAAATTTACTTTATCCTGAAAACCTATTTTTCTACTCTTCTCTCTTATGTTTTGAGTTTTCGTAAAAAGATTAATCCATCCTCCAATATTTTTATCCCGCCAATAAGGAGAAGGATAACGCATCTGGTCTAAATTAACAATCTTTCCGTTATTTAAGCTTTGCCCTCCACAGTGAGCAAAGATGGCAGACCACTCTACAGCTAATCTCGAAAAATAATACCTGCTGCTTCTGACCGGCCCCACTATGGTCTCATCACTATTATTAAATATAGCCATTAATCTGGTAAAAGGATACTCTACATTCGCTTCGTAAATTATATCTGCCTTATTCAGACCAGTTTGGTGAATTACTTCTTCAGGTGAATTACCGATCATTATAGCTAAGGGTCTTGTAGTATTGGCGTAAATATTATTATTTATAGTAAAACATACAAATAAAATAAAAAATAACAATATAAACCTGTAGGAAAATGATTTGATCAACGTATCTTTCTTCATAATTTATCCTCTTTCTTTAGTTTTTAAATTATTTCATAATTTTTTAGTTTTATCAAATTCATCTTCTATCTCTCCAAAAATTTCCTCTAATAAATCTTCTATGGTAACTACTCCGGAGATTTTTTTATCTTTGTTTATTACTACTGCAATATGAGTTTTCTTTCTCTGAAATTCTTTCAGAAGAATTGTAACTCTTTTATTTTCCGAGACCAGGTAAGGCGGATGGATCAAACCTAATAAACTTATACTTCTACTTAATTTCTTTTCTAAATCTCCGATAAGGAAGTCTTTGGCATAAATAAAACCTATGATATTATTTATATTATTCTTATAAACCGGTATCCTGGAAAGACCTTCTTTGTTCATTAATTTTACAGCTTCCTCCAAGCAAGTATTTTCTTCAACAGCTACTATATATTTTTGGAGTATCATTACATCTTTAATAAAAATATCATTTAAATTTAAAATTTTCTCAATCATACTCTTTTCCTTTTTTTCTAATGCACCTTCCTTTTCGCCAACTTCAAAAATTAACTTTAAATCTTTTCTAGTGAAAAAAGCATTTAGAGGTACATATTTTTTACCGGTAAAGATTCTAATGATAAAGTTTGATACCCAACTGAAAAAGACTTCAAGAGGAAAAAGGAAGTAAGAGGCAATTTTTAAACAGTAAGCAGCCTTAAGCGATATTTTTTGCGAATTATTTCTAGCAATAATTTTAGGAATTATCTCGCAAAAAACTAAAATTATTAGAGTGGTAAGCAATATTGAAATAGTAACTCCTCTGTCGCCCCATATATGCATTGCCAGGGCAGAGGAAACCGTAGAAGATACGATTATTGCTATATTGGTTCCAATTAAAACCACCCTTAAAAATTTATCGGGCTTTTTAATTAAATTAGACACGATTATAGCTTTTTTATCCCCTCTCTTGGCTAAATATTTAAGATGCAACTTACTGGTAGAGATAACTGCAGTTTCTGCACCGGAAAAAAAAGCAGCAATAAATACACACATAAATAATATAAAAGGACTGGCTTTAATCCACCATTCTGTCAAAATTTCCTTACCTCCTATACATCTTTATCCGGAATATTATTTTCAGTCTGCGGTAGTTCTTTTATTATCTTTACTCTTCTAATCCTATTTTTTACCACCTGTTCTATTATCATCTGACAATTCTGATACTTTATCTTTTCACCTTTCTTAGGCACCCTGCCCAATAGATCAAAAATAAAACCACCCAGGGTCTCGAAGCCATCTTCAGGTATTTCGATGTTTAGAATTTCATTAATCTTGTCAATACTTATTATTGCATCAGCAATAACCATATTATCTCCGATTATTTCAAACAATTTTATCTCTTTATCGTATTCATCAATTATCTCGCCTACTACTTCCTCTACCACATCCTCCATGGTAATCAATCCTGCTGTCCCGCCATATTCATCAATAGCAATGGCAATTTGAATTCTGTCTTTCTGAAAAATATCCAACAGTTCATCTATTTTTTTATTTTCCGGAACAAAGTAAGTTTTTCTTATTATCTCCTTTATAGAAAACTTATCCTTTGAAACGTACCATTGCTCATATATGCCTAAAAGGTCCTTGGCATACAATATTCCGATAATATTGTCTATAGTTTCTTCGTATACGGGTATTCTCGAATGCCCAATTTTTTTAATCAATTTTAGTATTGCGCCTAACTTGGTATCAGAGGAGATGCAGGCCATATCTACCCGGGGAATCATTACTTCTTTTACCATAGTATCGCCAAATTCAAATATATTTCTAATCATTTCATTCTCTTCCTCTTTAATTACTCCCTCATCCTTACCAGCATCTATCAAGGTTATTAAATCTTCTTCGGTAATTTCTTTTTTCTCTCTAACCCTTTTTTTACCAAAAAAGTAATACAGTGAACTAATTACTACTTTAAAAAGTTTAATTAGGGGGAATAACCCGGTGGAAATTATTTCTATCGGTCTGGCAACTTTTTTGGAAATGGCCTCGGCATTAGCAACAGCTAATGATTTCGGGACAATTTCTCCGAAAACAAGTATGGTAAAAATCATTGTTCCGCTGGCTATACCTATGCCTATATTTCCAATAAGTTTTATAGCTAAGTAAGTAGCCAAAGAAGAGGCCGTAATGTTTACGAACATATTCCCGATTAAAATAGAAATTAATGTTTTTTGGGGGTCATCAAGGAGCCTGATAATTGATTGTACCCGCCAATTATTCTCTTCTTCTTTTTGCATTTTTTTTAATTGCAGCTTATTAAGTGAGAAGAGAGCAGTCTCTGTGCCGGAAAAAAAGGCAGATAATATTATAAAACCCAATAAAGCGATAACTTCAAATATCAATATTATTAAATTAAGGGGGTCATCCAAAAAATAATCACCGCAACTTTTTAAAAAACAATTAAGTATATTCTAAAATATCGACCATTTTAGTTAATTCAAACAAGATAATGTGTCAATTTTTGCTCAGTTAGATTAGGAATCCAAAGATAAACAATAATTGATTCTTTTAGATTCCTAATCTAACAGTTTTAAGTTACAAAATTACTAAGAATTAAAATTAATACAGATTATTTTTAATTACGCTATGCCAATTCAACTTTTTTTGATATTCTCATCTTTTGTGCTATTAATACTCCTGCTAATAAAACAATGCCTGCGCCATCAGTTAATAACCCAGGTCTTAATAAAGCAAGTGCACTAATAATTAATATAACTCTTTCATATATTTTAACATGGTCAAGAAGATATCCACCAGCTGCTGCTCCTAAGGCTAACACACCGGCTAAAGCAGTAACAATCAATACCAAAGTATGTCCAATTGTGCTATTTATAAATAACAATCCGGGATCAAGGGCAAATAGATAAGGAATCATAAATCCCGCTACTGCTAATCTCACTGCAATAAAACCGGTTTTCATAGAATTTCCACCGGAAATTCCTGCTCCGGCATAAGCGGCTACCGCAACCGGCGGGGTAAGATCAGCAATTACTCCAAAGTAAAGGATAAATAGATGTGCGGCCAAAGGCTGTACCCCCAAATCGACTAAAGCAGGTGCAGCCATAATAGATAAAATTATATATTTAGCAGTGGTGGGGAGACCCATCCCTAATAAAATTGAGGCAATCATGGTGAAGAAAAGAGTTAACATTAGATTTCCCTGACCTAACATTACAAGTCCATTGGCAATCTTTAATCCTAAACCGGTAAGAGTTACTGCTCCCACTACCATTCCTGCACAAGCACAAGCCGCTGCTACACCTAAGGCGCTCTTGGCACCATCTTCAAAGGCTTCACCTAATTTCTTTAAATTTAAACGGGTCTCAGATTTTACCATACTTATAGCCAGGCTCATGACAATAGCCCAAAAAGCAGAGAATAAGGGAGTATACCCTCTTACTAATAAATATACTAAACCAAGTATAGGGATGATTAAATGACCCCTGGCTTTCACTACTTTACCTAATTTGGGAAGCTGCTCTTTGGGAAGACCTTTTAATCCATATTTACAAGCTTCCAGATGAACCATTGTCATAACGGCAATATAATATATTACAGCTGGAATAGCTGCCGCAGCAGCAATTTTAATATAGGGAATCCCTAAAAATTCAGCCATTACAAAGGCAGCTGCTCCCATTACCGGAGGTAATATCTGCCCACCGGTAGAGGCCGCAGCCTCTACTGCTCCGGCAAAATCCTTTCGATAACCTATGCTCTTCATTAAAGGAATGGTAAAACTACCGGTAGTTACAGTATTCGCCACTGAGCTTCCATTTATAGAACCCATAAATCCACTGGCAATAACTGCAACTTTTGCCGGTCCACCGGTTGTACTACCAGCAAGAGCCATGGCAACATCGATAAAAAATTTACCCATCCCGGTCTTATTTAAAACTGCACCGAACAGAATAAAAAGAAATACAAAAGAAGCTGATACTCCTAATGGAATGCCGAATATTCCTTCTGTTCCTGAGTATAAATGTTCTATTATTCTTTCCAATGAGTATCCTCGATGAGCGAAAAATCCCGGCATTATCTGCCCGAAATAAGAATATAATAAAAATACAGTTACAACTATAGGAAGAGCTGAACCAATAATTCTTCGGGTTGCTTCTAAGACTAATATAATAGTCAGACCGCCCACTATTAAATCAAGTGTAGTAGGTAGACCGGAGCGTATCACCATAGCATTGTAAAATACAACTAAATAATAACATAC
>DAOUTX010000231.1 GCA_030668465.1 Atribacterota bacterium
ACACAAAATGCATTCATAATATAATTTTACCCTCTTATTAGAGATTTCATTATTATTAACCTGGTACACCTTCTCTATTTATTTAATTTAAATCAAAATATTAATTGTCTAAGAAAATGGGTGTCTGTCCCTATTATTTCACTATAATCTCCTCCTTTTTTAGTAATTTATCCAGATATTTTATCTTTTCTTATGTATTTAAATATACAAGAAAAGTTTTAAAAATCCTCTTTTTAGGAGAAAATTTATTAATAAGTGTACTAATTTTTTACCATTGATTCCCTACATTCTAATTAAACAAATTTGCAATATCAATAAGAATATATATAATTAACATAGATTTTTTATTAAGCTTTTATCTAATTAACAATTTATTACTTTCTTAGAATTAGAAAACCTTTGACCAAAGGAGATTAAAAGGTGATTAATGACTTTTTCCAACAAATCTATTTCCAAAATAGAGTGATTGATTACATAATTGCCATTTCGTTTTTTATCCTTCTCGTCATATCTATTCAAATTATAAAAAGTATCATACTAAAGTTACTTAAAGCTTGGGCAAAGAAAACTACTACCACAGTAGATGATAAATTTGTTAAAGTCTTCGAACAAAAAATAAAACCTTTTCTAAATTTAATTTATTTTGGTGCTTTTTATATTAGTATTAAACGACTAACTATGGATTCGCAAATTGAAAGATTTTTTAATATTTTCGTCATTGTTCTCTTAACTTTCTTCGGAATTCGATTTTTACTATCTATCACGATCTATGGACTTGAAACTTACTGGGTAAAAAAGGAAAAAGACAAAGCTAAAAAACAAGCACTAAAAGGCATTATCACTATTATAAAAATTATCGTCTGGGGCATTTTCCTTATTATTCTCCTGGATAATTTAGGAATTAAAATCTCAGCACTGGTTGCCGGCTTAGGGATTGGTGGTATTGCTATTGCCCTTGCTGCCCAAACTGTTTTGGGAGATTTATTTAGTTATTTTATAATTTTCTTTGACCGCCCTTTTGAAATTGGTGATTTTATTGTTATCGGTGATTATAGAGGTACTGTAGCAAATATTGGTCTAAAAACAACCCGGCTAAACAGTTTGGGTGGCGAACAACTAATTTTCTCTAATCAAGACCTAACCAATTCCAGAATTAGCAATTATAAGCGGATGGAGCGAAGAAGAGTGGTATTTCAGTTTGGAGTTATTTATCAAACTACCCTAGCACAATTAAAGAAAATACCCGGTATAGTTGAAGAAATTATTACTCAAATTTCGGAAGCAACCTTTGATCGAGCTCACTTCGCTTCTTATGCTGATTTTAGTTTAAATTATGAAGTTGCGTATTATGTCTATAATAGAGACTACAAAAAATATATGGATATTCAGCAAGAAATTAATTTTCAATTAAAAGAAGCTTTTGAAAAACAGGGAATTGAGTTTGCATATCCTACTCAAACCGTATTTCTTGCTAATGTAAATAAAAAATAATTCCTAATCCAATTTAAAATTATCATTAATTCAGTAACTTTTTTCAGCTTCTTATGGGGGTGAAAATAATTGATTTCCCCTTTACCAATCAAATTTAATTTCTTCTATAACCATTTTTTCCTCCGGAAATAAATTAGCATTATAATACCTATGACTGCCATTATGAATAAAGCAGCAAAATATCCACAACGCAGTTGGAGTTCTGAGAGGAATATATAGGTTCCTATTTTCCGTGAATGGAATATAAAGGAAGAAGATTTTACATAATTAATTAAAGGTGTAAGGAAGGAAGTTTAAATAATAATCCGCGGAATACATCTGATGATGAATTAAATGAGCTGTTATATAAAATGACTGGCCTTTATTGATA
>DAOUTX010000226.1 GCA_030668465.1 Atribacterota bacterium
AGGGATTATATATTTGCGAGTCATAATTCGGTAGAAAAAGGGCATAAAATTGCTTTAAAATATATAGGAAAAATTCCAATGTTTGATCTTGGTATGCGACTCGGTGAAGGAACCGGTGCTGCTTTGGGTATCAGCTTTATTGAAGCGGGAGTTAAAATATTAACTCAAATGGCTACTTTTGCGGATGCCGGAGTAGATAATAAAAGCTCATAAATTAGCGTATAGCGTACAGCGGGTAGAGTATAGGCGCGGGGACCAATTGCAGGAAAAAATACGAATGCTAAAGATGATAAAACATCCCCAAGGCCTCCCGTAGGATAGGCGTCTCGCCTGTCAAGGTAGGGGTTCGATTCATCGAACCCGCAATAATGACGAGACGAACAGGAAAAAGATAGATTCCCGTTTCCACGGGAATGACAAATTAAGAAGAGGGAATTTTATGTCGAGAAAGAAATTAATTTTTATCACCGGAGGAGCAAGGAGCGGGAAGAGTAATTTTGCTGAAAAGATGGCTGTTGATTCAGGTAAATCGGTTGCTTATCTTGCAACTGCTCAACCACTTGATGAAGAAATGGCTTTTAGAATAGAAAAGCATAGAGAAAAGAGACTAAACACCTGGGAGACTTATGAAGAACCGATAAAAGTCAGAGAATTAGTTAGTCGTTTAGGTTTAGAAAAAGATACTATTCTTATAGATTGTTTGACTTTGTTAACTTCTAATCTCTTATTAAGAAAAGAGGAAAAACTAGAAGACCCTGAGTGGCAAGAAGAAATTTTATTAGAGATTGAGAAATTAGCTGAAATTTCTTTTAGAGTACCTGCTCAGGTAATAATTGTGTCTAACGAAGTTGGAATGGGTTTAGTTCCGGATAATACTCTCGGAAGAGTTTATCGGGATATCTTGGGCAGAGCAAATAGTATAATTGCTGATAAAGCTGATGAGGTTTTTTTGATGGTCTCAGGGATACCATTAAAAATAAAGGGCTAATAAAACAATGAAAATATTAAGAGATTTATCTTTAGCTATACGTTTTTTAACTATCATCCCCGTAATTTCGTTTCCTACCCCTAATAATACTAATCAAAATGAAGAGGCATTAGAAGAAAATTTTGCTAATTCTATGGCTTTCTTTCCACTTGTAGGGATGTTAATAGGTGTATTGCTGGTAGCTTTAAGACGTATATTTTATTATCTCCCTATCTCTCCGTTGGTAGGTGATGTTCTAATTCTAATTGTTTGGATCTGGCTAAGTGGAGGGCTGCATTTAGATGGTTTTGCCGATAGTGTAGATGGATTTTTGGGAGGACATAATAAAGAAGAAATATTAAAGATTATGAAGGATAGTTCTACCGGTGCTAAAGGGGTAGTGGCTTTAATTTCTCTTTTATTGTTGAAGTTTGTTCTTCTGGTAGAGATGCCTTTATTATTAAAAGATGCAGCCTTGTTTTTTGCTCCCACTATAGGGCGGTGGAGTATGGTGGTAGCTGCTTTTTTAGGCAAGCCAGCCCGCTTGAAAAATAGTATGGGTAAATTATTTATGGATTATGTCGGTTGGAGAGAGCTTATCTTCGCCAGTTTGACCATGGCAGCTATAGGTATTTTATTATTTAGATTATACTTTCTACCTCTGGTGATTATAGGAATAGGGATAGTATTGTTGATATTAAAATATTGCCAAAAGAAGATTGACGGCATAAGTGGAGATATATTGGGAGCGATAAATGAAATTATGGAAGTTTTTATTCTTTTAACCGTCTGTATTTTAGGGATTAAATAAAAAATCAAATCTATTTTCCCAACTCTATCTTATTTACATTATTACCTGGGGAACTTTGAGGTCAGGATGGTTTATCAATATTGGTCTAACTCCATATACCTTTTGTATAATTTCTTCGGTAAGTACTTCTTGAGGAGCTCCTATCTTTTCTAT
>DAOUTX010000089.1 GCA_030668465.1 Atribacterota bacterium
AAAATAAACAGCGAAAGAGGAAAATCAATGAAAAAAGTTTTTATATTGTCATTAATATTATGGTAATCAATTTTTGCATCCTTTGGTGAATACGCCCCTTTAAAAACGGTTCCAATCGGTATGGCAGTAGAATTTATGGATCATGCTGCCTGTGCCTATTTAAGTCAGGATAAAGGCTGGTTTGAGGAGGAAGGTTTAAACTTTACTTCCTATGAGAGCTACGTAACCGGTATGGCTTTGGCTTCTGCTTTGGCCCGGGCATTAGCTAATTCTCCTTATATTTTACTTCTTGATGAACCGATGAATAGTTTGGATTATCGTACTTCTAAACATCTCAGAACCGAATTTAAAATACTACAGAAAAAATTGGGTATCACCACCATTTATGTTACTCATAATTTTTATGAGGTGGAAGAAATGGTAGAAAGAGTTGCTGTGCTTGATAAAGGAAGAGTAGAACAGATAGGTCTCCCCAAGGAGATATTTTTTCATCCCACAGAGGTTGTTAATGATTTTATCGGTGCACCCAATATTTTAACTTGTGATTATTATAATAGATTAGGCTTCGGATTAGTGGAGGCAAAATGTGGCGATATTTCTCTGGTGGTTTCCAGTGAAAGAGAGAAAATAAAGAAGGTGGCAATTTTACCGGAAGATATCTATCTTTCCGATACCAGGCCCCCCTGGGGGGGGCCTGATTTAAACAGAGTCAAAGGAAAACTAACTGAAACTAATGAATCATCTTCTACAGTCTGTTGCACTGTTATAACCGGAAAAAATTCTTTGAAGGTAAAGCTACCCCGGGAGATATTTGCCACCATGAGTTTAAATACCGGTGATGAAGTTTGGTTAATCCTGGCTCTAAGAAAATTAAAAATTATTACCCATGACGGATAACGTTTTAGTTAGAAAAATAAATTAATTTTTGGATACTTACAATTATTAATAATTAAAGTATATTAATTGAGAAATAAAAAATTAAAAATATCTTAAATTTTTTTAAAAAAAGAAGGATTTTTTCAATATTATATGGTATATTAATTATAATATTATGTGGAACAATATTCTATATAATGGAACAAATATAAAGGGAAATACATTCCATGAATTCAATCGAGAAATCTATACAAGTTTTAAATTATCTTAGTCGTGCGGAAAGAAGTGTAGGGATAACTGAATTAAGTTCAAAGTTATTATTTCCCAAGAGCACAATTCATAGAATGTTAAAAAGTTTATTAAGCTATTCTCTGGTTGATCAAGAAAGAGACACTTCTAAATATAGATTAGGATTGCGTATAATCGAATATTCAAATTCATTTTTTAATTCGTTTGACTTCCGGCAAATTGCTAAACCAACTTTAAAAGATATTTGCAGGAAAACCAAGCTTACTACCTTTCTAACTACCTGGTACAATGGTAGGGGTATTTGTATAGATTCAATTACTCCCTCTCGGGATGCAAATACCCATCTTTTTGTTGAAGTTGGAAAAGAAATGCCTTTCAATTGTGCTGCTTCTGCAAAAGTACTTTTAGCTTACCAGCCTTCTGAAGATATTAAAAGAATTATTAATGAAAAAACTCTTTCAAAATATACCTCAAAAACAATTATTAATCCTAAAAAATTAGAAGAGCATCTATCAGAGATTAGACATAAGGGTTTTTCTATTTGTAATGAAGAACTTGAAGAGGGAATAAAGGCAATTTCGGCCCCTGTTAAAAATATTAATAAAGAAGTGATTGCGAGCATTACCATTGCTGGATTATCAAAAAGGATACCCGATGTCAATGTAAAAAAATTAATTAAAGTTTTAGTTAATTCTGCTCAAGAATTATCCGGGATGTTAGGATATAAATGATAAATATTTTATAAATATTTTAGAAGTGATGTGGTACAAAATACTTGTTTTAGTCTGACAGGAATTAAGAGCAATTGGAATAAATAATCCAACCAATAATATACAATTTATATTTTGGAAAACAAATTTAAGGAGTCATGAAAAATGCTAAAAGGAAAAGACATATTAAACACTGCACAGTTTTCGCTTCAAGAATTAAATTTGATTATAAATACCGCCGCAAATTTTGAAAAAAGAGTTAAAAGCGGAGAAGTGATTAGAAATATGGAAGGTCAAGTAGTGGCCAGTTTATTTTTTGAACCGAGCACCAGAACCCGTCTTTCTTTTGAAACCGCGATAAACAGATTAGGTGCCAGAGTGATTACCATGGCTAATGCAGCAAGTTCTTCTGTATCTAAAGGAGAAACTTTAGCTGATACTATCAGAACGATTGATGGTTATGTAGATGTTATCATTATGCGCCATCCTATGAAAGGTTCCGCCAAGATTGCTGCTGATAATGCTACTCACCCAGTTATTAATGGTGGTGATGGGGCTGGGCAGCATCCCACTCAAGCCCTTTTAGATCTTTATACTATTCGTAAAGAAAAGGAAGTTTTGGACGGACATACTATAACTTTTTTAGGTGATTTGAAAAATGGACGAACGGTTCATTCTTTAGGATATTTTATGGCTTTATGTAAAAATAAAATGATTTTTGTTTCTCCAAAATCTTTGAAAATGCCTGTTGAAATAACTGCCGAATTAAGATCATTGGGAGCAGAGATTGAAGAAACAGAAGATGTGGAAAAAGCCTTATCAGTTAGTGATATTGTTTATGTAACGAGAGTGCAAAGAGAGAGATTTGAAAATCCGGAAGATTATGAAAAGGTTAAAGGTGTATACATTATAAATAGAGAAATGATTAACCGTGCTAAAAAAGGAATTACTATTCTCCACCCCCTACCGAGAGTAGATGAAATTTCTACCGATGTTGATGATTACGAAGGAGCAGCTTATTTTAGACAAGCTCACAACGGTCTCTATGTTAGAATGGCCCTTTTAACTCTAATCACTGGCAGAGCATAAAGGATTATTATTTTATAAGCCATTGTTTAAATTTTAAGGATAATTTATTGTAAAAAATAAAAAGGAAGTGGTGGTAGTATGGGATTACAAATGTTAATAAATGCTATTCTGTTGGGAGGCTTATATGCCCTAATGGGTATAGGTTTTTCCTTGCAGTGGGGTATTAGCGGAATAATTAATTTATCCTATGGAGCAATGGTTATTTTAGGTTCTTATATTTCCCTGGAATTTTTTAATTTTTTCCATATAGACCCGTTTATTAGTATGATAATGTCCGGGGCTATTCTTTTTGTAATAGGAGCAATAATATACCGTGGACTCTTACAGCCCTTTCTGAAAGGTGGAATTGTTTTTACCCTTATTTTAACTTTTGCTGTTAGATTAATAGTAGAAAATATTATATTGAAAGTGTGGTCTGCTGATTATCGTACTATACGCCTTACTTACGCTGGTAGTAATTTTCAATTCGGTGATGCTTATGTTCCTTTAACTAAATTTTTAACTTTTATTACCGCAGGAATATTAATCTATTTAACTTATCTTTTTATGATGAATACAAAAACCGGAAAAGGAATTCAGGCGGTTGCCTTAGACAAAGAAGGCGCACAGGCAGTAGGGATGGATGTGGAAAAAATGTATATGATTAATTTTGCCTTAGGGACTGCTTTGGCAGGATTAACCGGTTCGCTTTGGGCGAGTATTTATGCTTTTTCTCCCCACCTTTTAGGACCCATCGTAGGAAAAGTGTTTGTTATCGCAATATTGGGTGGTTTAGGAAATATTTGGGGGGCAGCCGCCGGAGGTTTGCTTTTAGGGTTTGCAGAGACTGCAGGAGCATCCTTCCTTGGCTCACAGTGGCAGGAGGCTATCGGTATGGTAATTATGGTTTCCGTCTTGCTCTGGAGACCTTATGGACTTATGGGAAAAAAGTTTTTTAGTTAATTTGGGAATTATTTGAAAGAAGAGGAGTGAAGATAGGTGTCAAATAATAAAAAAGTAAATATCTTCTTATTAATAATAGCAGTAGTTTTATTTATCTTTTTACCACGTTTTTTATCAGGTTATTGGGTTCGGGTAATTACTACCATCTTTATGTATGCGGTAATTGCTCAAGGAATGAATATTATGTCCGGTTATATGGGTTATCTTCCTTTTGGTAATGCCATGTTTTTTGGGATAGGAGCTTATGTTACTGCAATCGGTATGAGTAAGGGGCTGCCTTTTTTAGTCGTTGTTCCTTTAGCTGCTATTATTGCAATCTTGTTTAGTATTTTATTAGGAATTCCGGTGCTTAGGCTTCGAGGTCATTATTTTGCTATAGCTACCATTGGGATGAGCGCAGCAATTTTATCAGTAGTGCAAAATGCTACTGAGATAACCGGAGGGGCTATGGGAACTACTTTACCAATTATAGATAAAGCTCCGGGAATAACATATAATTACTTCTATTTAGCCATGCTTGGTTTAATGGTAATTACTACCTTGAGTTTACATTTTATAATAAAATCAAGGTTTGGTTTTGGCATTCGAAGCATCAAAGCGAATGAAGAAGCGGCAAATTCTATGGGAATTAATACTACTTATCATAAAGTAGTTGCCTGGGCTATAAGTGCTTTTTTTACCAGTATAGCCGGTGCTCTTTATGCATACTGGATGTCATTTATCGCTCCTGATGAAGTTTTTGATGTTATGATCGCCGTAAATACTATTGTTATTATGTTGATTGGAGGAGCTGGGAGTATTTTAGGCCCCATAATTGGTGCCTTTATAATTGAACTGTTTACAGAAGTAGCTTGGAGCGCTTTTCTCGAATATCATCTGGCCGTATTAGGAATTATCATTATTATCATAGTATTTTTTGTTCCAAAAGGTGTAACTGGTACTATCGGTGATTTTGTAAAAAGGAGAAAGTTAAGAGTGGAAAAGAAGGTGAGCATTTAAGGTGGGAGAAAATAATACAATCTTAAAAATAAAAAATTTAAGTAAACATTTTGGAGCTTTAAAGGCAGTAGATGAGGTTAGCTTTGAAGTAAAAAAGGGTGAAATAGTTGGGTTAATTGGTCCTAATGGTGCTGGGAAAACAACTTTAACTAATCTTGTTAACGGTACTTATCCCAAGACTGAGGGAAAAGTACTTTTTAAAGATTTAGATATAAGTAATTTAAAACCTTACCAGATAGCAAGAATGGGGTTAACCCGCACCTATCAAGTAGTGAAACCTTTAATAGGAATGACTGTAGAGGAAAACGTTTTAGTCGGTTCCCTTTATGGAAGAGATAAGAGAAATACTGATATGAAAAATGCATCTAAAAGAGCCA
>DAOUTX010000221.1 GCA_030668465.1 Atribacterota bacterium
TCTCCTTGATAAGCAGCATCGATCATCTCCACTACAGTTAATCCAATTCGATCATCCATTTCCCCTGCTTCAATCTTCCATTCCCGGGCGAACTTTTTTTGAATTTCCTTATCGGTTACTGATTGGTACCCTGAAAAAACATTAGGCAAAGCACCCATGTCACAGGCACCCTGAACATTATTTTGACCACGCAAAGGATTAACCCCAGTTGCCCATTTACCCACATTACCGCAGAGCATCTGCAAATTTGCCGTACTCTTTACATTATCAACTCCGGTAGTATGTTGGGTAATTCCCATAGAATAAATCAAATAGGTCGTATCGGCCCGACCAATGATTTGAGCTGCTTGGATAATTGTTTTTCGAGGAACACCAGTAATGTTAGATGCTTTTTCGAGGGTCATTTTTTGAATTTCTTCTTTAAAAGCATTAAAATTTTCACAATATTGCTGTATAAATTTCTCGTCATAAAGTTTTTCCTGAATAAGTACATTCATAATTCCATTCAATAATGCTACATCGGTACCAGGACGATGTTTTATAGCAATTCCCTGGTTATCTTCGGCTAATTCAGATAAAGGGATGGTACGGGGATCAGCAACAATTAGTTTTGCCCCTTTTCTCAATGCCTCTAATATCCTGGCTCCAATTAAAGGATGCTGCTCATTTGTATTTGATCCAACAACGAAAATAACTTGGGCATCAGAAATTTCATCAATAGAGTTTGTCATGGCACCCGATCCAAAAGCTGCTCCTAAGCCAACTACTGTAGATGAGTGGCATAAACGAGCACAATGGTCAATATTATTAGTTTTTAAAACAGCTCGAGCAAATTTTTGCATTACATAATTTTCTTCATTTGTACATTTTGCTGAACTTAAACATCCAATGACTCTTTTATTTCCGATATTTTCACTAATAATATGCTTAAAACGCATAGCTATATAATTTATCGCTTTTTCCCAGCTTACTTTTTCCCAATCACCATTCTCCTTTTTTATCAGAGGGTCAGTTAAGCGATCAGGATGATGAATAAATTCATGAACATTCCACCCTTTAATACATAATTTGCCTTTTCCTGGATTAAATTCAGGAGGCATAACAGGTTTTGTATCCACTACTTTTCCATCTTTGGTTTTTAACCATAATTGGCAACCGGTTCCACAATATACACAAGTTGTTTTTATCTTTTCCATGATATCCTCCTACCTTTTTATTTTAATTGGTATTTTTACTCGATGAAGATTATAGCCAATGTCTTCAAAAGAACGACCCATAGCCAAAGCTAATAGCTCAACCCCATACAATACTGGAATTGGTTTTTCTTTCAACTTAGGATAGTCTCTGGAAACCATTAATTGGCCAGAATCAAATTGATTGAAGCAAGATGGACAGGCAGTACTAATCAACTGAGCTCCAGAGAGTTGCATATCAATCAATTTGGTTTTAACACAGCGATTAGAAGCTTCTTTATCTCCGGCTAAAGCTAAAGAAATCCCACAACAATCCGCTTTAGTCAGATAATCTACAGAAGTAGCCCCTAAAGCTTCAATATATTGGTCATAAAATTCTGGATCTACCGGGTTATCAAACTGTAAAATTTCATTAGGCATTAGAAGATGGCATCCGGGATGACCGGCAACCTTAAGACCAGTTAAGGGTGTTTTGACCATTTTTTTTAGATGGTCTAATCCAATGTCTTCTTTCAATACTTGTAAAAAATGTCTTATCTTTATGGTACCCTTAAATTCCCTGCCAATATTTTTTAATGCTTCATTTACTGTTTTTTTTAGTGCGGGGTTGTTTTTTAGTTTATGATTTACAATGGCTAATGTATTTTCACAACCATTACATAAAGTCATAATATTTAACTTTTTTTCTTCAGCAATCGTAATATTTCGAGCAGCTGTAGACATCCAAAAATATTGATTAGCCCCCTTAAGACGTATCGGATCAGGACAACAGGTAAATTCATCAGATTCAATTAAATTAATACCAATTTCCGGTAACACTTCTAAAGCTAATTTCTCTACATTCGGTAAACTGGCTGGAATGGTACATCCTTTAAAAAATAAATAGTTAAACATTATTAATTAACCTCTTTTCTTTCTAAACCA
>DAOUTX010000053.1 GCA_030668465.1 Atribacterota bacterium
ACAGCGATTAGAAGCTTCTTTATCTCCAGCTAAAGCTAAAGAAACACCACAACAATCAGTTTTAGTTAGATAATCTACAGGAGTAGCTCCTAAAGCTTCAATATATTGATCATAAAATTCTGGATCTCCCGGGTTATCAAACTTTAATATTTCATTAGGCATCAGAAGATGGCATCCGGGATGACCGGCAACCTTAAGACCAGTTAAGGGTGTTTTAACCATTTTTTTTAGATGATCTAATCCAATGTCTTCTTTTAATACTTGTAAAAAATGTCTTGTCTTTATGGTACCCTTAAATTCCCTACCAATATTTTTTAATGTCCTATTTATCGCTTCTTTCAGTGCTGGTTCGTTTTTTAGTTTATGATTTACAATGGCTAATGTATTTTCACAACCATTACATAAAGTCATAATATTTAACTTTTTTTCTTCAGCAATCGTAATATTTCGAGCAGCTGCAGACATCCAAAAATATTGATTAGCCCCCTTAAGCCGTATCGGATCAGGACAACAGGTAAATTCATCGGATTCAATTAAATTAATACCAATTTCCGGTAACACTTCTAAAGCTAATTTCTCTACATTCGGTAAACTGGCTGGAATGGTACATCCTTTAAAAAATAAATAGTTAAACATTATTAATTAACCTCTTTTCTTTCTAAACCAGCTTTTTCAGCTAACACATTTAATTCTTTAACCGCTTTTTCATTTTTCTTTACTTCTTTCAACCCAGCTCTTTTTCGGATCATATTAGCAAATTTTATACTATAAACGGTACTTTCTTGTAAAAGCTGTTCTACTAAACGGTAGACAATTGAGGGAGCCAGGCCTTCTTGATAAGATTTTTCTTTTAAATTGGTAAATACTTCAGTAGGATTAGCATCCTGGGGACAAGTAATAACACATTTTTCACAAGCACAACACATCCAAACATCATTTAATGCTTCCGGTTTTTCTGCTTCAAAAAGTTGGGTTATAAAAGAATCTTCTAAGTTATATTTTTTTACATGTTGAGTAATTGGACAAAATTTGGAACAAGTAGAACATTTAAAGCAAACCTCAATTGCTTTGTTTTTTTTCGTAATTTCGTTCTTTTCGTATTTTAGCCGTAGAACCTTCATTTTTTTCCTCCTGATTGAAAAAAGTTTCTATTTTAAACTAATAAATATAAAAAAGTTCTAAATTCAGTTAAAGGCAGACTAGAAGTTGTCTAATCTGCCTTTAACTTCCATTTATAAATAATCTAGAAAACTCTAATAAGTTTCTTTTCTTTTCGGTATTTTCCTTTTTTTTCTTATCATTAAATATTTTCCAATAAAATTGTTTTAATATTCTATTTCTTTCAGCTCTACATAGATAGAAGTAGTCTCACCGGCATATATCCAAATATCTTCTACCCAGGTTCTATACTCATCCTTAATTAAAGTGATTTCGTATACTTTTTCTTTGAATTCCTCTAAGATTTTTGGTTGAGAAGATAAAGTAGCTGCCTTATAAGTTCCATTTACAAATATTTTTGCTCCACTTACATTACAGTAAACAGCAATAGAACCATAGTTAATTTCAGAAACTAAATAAGCAGAGACCATATGAGTTTGGTTGGCTGTAACCATTATGGTACTAATCCAATCCAGATAACCATCTTTGGTGATTAATAATTCATGGTAACCTTCTGCGACTTTCTTTATTTCTACCGACTTGTTAGCAGAAGTTCTTTTTTTATAGCTTCCATCTAAATACATTTTAGCATTACCCTGATTGCAGTAAACAGAGATTGAACCATATACAGGCAAAGGAATTAAATCAGCAGAAACCGTAGTGGTTCGAGAAGGTGATACTGAGACATAACTACTCCAATCCTGATAACTGGTCTTTACTAATTTAATCTGATGCTGACCTGCAGTAACTCTGTCTAAGTTTAAGGGAGTCACTCCTCTATAAACATTATCCAGGTATACTTTGGCTCCTTGAGGATGGGAAGTTGCTATAATCCTGCCATAATAAGTGGGAGGAGTTATTATTCTTACCGTATAACTCAATATATTACTCGAAGTCCAGGCAGTGGGAGGTATGGACACTATTATACCCTTAATGGTTTTGGTAAAGTGTTTATAATCTTTGCTTATTTCTGGCATAAATTTTTTAGAAATAAGATCCCTTTCCCTATCACTTAAAAACATAGGTCTGGTAGTAGCGAATCCCTGAACATATTCAATCCCTGGTCTGGTATTTGGGTCAAGTACCCCTTCAATAGATTTAATTTCTCCCGCTCTTAAAAAATTACGTGGTGAATACCGATTGGGGAAGATAATTTTTACTCTGCCTTCAGTATCATAGTTATAAAGTACTACATAGGAATCCCGAGAAGTCTGGAAGGAAATCTTAATCTTCTCCCCAGGGGCATAAGTAGCTCCTCTTTCTTTATCCAGCCACAATCTGAGAGAAAATGGGGGATGAGGATTGATAACTTGAATGCTTTTCATCTTTTCGACTTCCTTCGGGCTGGGGCTTTGAGCAAAATTAATTCCGGAAATACCCAACCAAAGAAAAATTATTAGAGCAATAAAAATGCAGGCAAATATTTTCCTTTTCTTTTGAAACAATATACTTCTTGACATCTTTAAAAACCTCCTTTTTCTTCGTATATCATATATCACATATCGTAAAAAATTGGTTAGTTGGTTACTTAGTTAGCTAGTTAGGAAAACGAATTCAAGATAGAAAATTAATTTATTGTTTATAGTTTTTAAACGAGATTACCGCGGTCCCCATGGTCGCTCGTAATGACATTTTAAACTGGAGAAACGCCTGTCCTCCAGAATTTATGATTTTATTTTGTAGGGAGCGGATTTATTCACCCCGGGCTATTTGATGTTTTTTTAGCGTGTTCGATGAATCGAACCACTACCTTAATTCAAGGACATGCCTTTCCCTTTTACACGAGGATGGGTCCGCCTGCCCTGCTAACGACTAACTGACCACTATTCACTATCGACTATATTAACCGGGTAACTGTCTAACTACTCTTACGTTATCCATTTATTTTTTATTATACCATAAAAAATAAGCAAAAATACCCCGTAAAATCAAAGAGATACTAAATTATTTTCCTTGCTAAACACTTAGAACCCTAATTTAAATAAAGACTTTGAGACTTTTTTTACAAATAAATTACCCTCAGTAGGTTAAAACACTTGCAATATATAGCAATTTCTTTTATAATTACTCAAGATATTTTTATTTTATATAGGTAATAAATCTCTATCTTGAATGACAATTTGAGTTAAATATATTAAAAATGCTTGAAAATACTACTTTTTCTAAAAAAAACTAAAAATAATTCCTAAAAAAAGAAGGATTTTATAAAATGCTTGTAGTATAATATATAAGTAGTAACAATGAAATGCTTACAAATACTTATATTTTGCCCCTATTTTTATAGGGTATTTCGTTTGTTTGAAAAAATGAAAGGAGGTGTAAACAATGAACAAAGGCGAATTAATCGATAATGTAGCAAGTGAAATCGGTGTTACCAAACGGGAAGCCAAAAAAGCTGTCGAATGTGTATTCGAAACTATTACTGATTGCTTAGCAAAGGGTGACGCAGTTAGGTTGGTAGGATTCGGAACTTTTGGTGCCAGACAAAGAGCTGCTCGAGACGCTAGAAACCCACGTACTGGCGAAAAAATCAGAGTACAAGCTATGAAAGTACCTTTCTTCAAAGCAGGCAAGGAATTAAAAGAGAAGGTAAAATAAAAAAGTATTTTAATTATATTAACAGATTTAATTGTAAATAGGCCTATCCAGGTAATTTTTTAATACCTGATAGGCCTATTCCTTTGATATATCGACTACTTCTTTTCTTCTATGTGTACACCTTGAATATTTACATTTACCTCGGTAACTTTAAGTCCAGTTTTGGTTTCTAATTCCCCTTTTACCTTCTTCTGAATTTCTTTAGCTACGTCAATTATTATGGAACCATATTCTAAAATAACCGAAATAGTGGTAGAAACTTCTTTGTTTTCTCTAAGGTCAACATTTATCCCTTTTTCTAATTCTTTGGTCCCCAGTAAAGTTCCTATCCCGCCTTTGGCGCGAGTAGCTAAACCGGCTACCCCGGGTAAACCGATTACTGTCCGACTAATTATGGTCGCTATTACCTCGGGTACAATATTAACTTCTCCCAAAATTTCTTTTGTCTTAACTTTTTCTTCTTTCTTCTCTTCTTTCTTTATTTCCTCAGCTATTTTTTCGGTTTTCTGGGTAGGCACATCCTCTATTTTCTCTTTTTTCTCCTTTTTTTTATCCATACTAATCTTAATTCTCCCCCCCTTACTCTAATACTTTTTAAATCTTCTCTTTCTGTAAAATTACTTTAGCTATAAATTACTTTCTAAGTTAATCCCATATTTTTAATAACTTCTTAATTCTTCCTGTCACTTTTCACCTGAAGTGACATCGGTAATATAATCTTTTATCCTGGTTTGACCAAAAATTTAATAGCGGTCCTTTCTTCTCCTTCAATTTCTACATCTACAAAAGCTGGTATACAGATTAAATCAACACCACTAGTTGCGGTAAAACCTCGAGCAATAGCAATCGCCTTAACTGCCTGATTTACTGCCCCTGCCCCAATTGCTTGTAATTCTGCTTTTCCTTCTTCCCGTATTACTCCTGCTAAGGCACCGGCTACTGCTTTAGGATTCGACTTAGATGAGACCTTTAACAGCTCCATTCGTTTTTCCTCCTTATAATATTGAATGCTTTATAAAATATCCACATCTACTAATCTATGTATGCTATTTTTGTTAACTTTTGTTTCTCGCTCTTTTCACTCTTTTGCAGCCTGAGGAATACCTATTTTTTAAATCACCTCCAATTATTATATTCGAAAATCTATGGTACATTTTATTTCAATTATAACACATTTAGTTTATATTATTTTATATTTTCGCTATTGATTTTATCTGTTGATAGGCTTTAATTGTAATATCCGGTGATAAATAAGGTAAAAGTGCATCATTGTGAAAAAGGGGGTCAACATCTCCCTTTAAATTAAAATAAGTCCTGGCTTCGTCCCAGACCTTCGTACTCGGAATGGCCGAAAACTTAGCTAAGCGCGGATGGGCACCACAATCTACCACAAAACAGATAGAATCAATAATTTCCTGAACATCCTGTCCGGGTATCCCAATTAAAAGATAGGCGCCGATCTGAGACGGCTTAAATCCTGCTTCTAAAAGGCAATTTACCGCCCTTTTAAATTCAATATTAGTGATTTTTCCTCCTGTTTCTGACTGGACTCGGGAATCTACTGTCTCAAAGCCCAACCTGATGGTCTCTACTCCTGCCTGGTACATCTTGTAAGCTACTTCTTTATTTATCATTCGGGCATGAATTCCATTTGGAGTATGAAGCCTGATAGACAGTTTTTTATTAATTAACTCCTCTAAAATAACCAGAAAATTATCTTCCGAATTTATCAATAAGGCATCATCATAAAAGATAAAATCCTTTACTCTCCTTTTCTTGTTCCAATATTCTATCTCCTTTACTACTTCTTTGGGATTTCTAAATTCCAGTTTGGGATTTATTTTAAAAGAAGCACAATAACTGCAACGGTAAGGACAGCCCCGAGAGGATAAGATAGAGATATAATCAAGTTCCGAATAGAGGTCCCAAGCCGGATAAGGCAGGTTATCTAACCTTTTTTCGTATTTTGAATAATCATTTTTGCTCCCGGCATGCTGTTCTAATATTTTTATTAAATCTCTTATATTATTTCCTTTTATTACATAATCAGCACCAGAAAATTTAAAGGCATGCTCAAAACACAAAGTAGCATAGACCCCTCCTAAAATTATGGGGATATCGGGAAAAATTTTTTTAATTATCTCTATCACTCTGAACGCCCCGGGATACCAGTAGGTCATAATAGAGGTAATCAATACTGCCTGGGGTGGAGGCAGCTTTTTTAATTTATTCAGGAAAATTTCTTCGGTAACCACATATCGGCTATATCGGCGGGGTATATTTTTTAAAATTGCAGGTTTTTTGATTTCTTCTTTATAGAAAGGACCCCGACCAAATTCATCTTTTTTAGGAAATTCTCTATTCTTAAAATTTAAAATCTCCCGATTATAACGGTCCATACAGTCTATATAACTAATCTCGTAACCCCGCTCTCTCAAGATACTGGCAATATATAATAGCCCTAAAGGTTTAGACCAGAAATCATAAGCCGTAAAATCATAGATCCATGGATTAATCAACAAGAGATTATAATTGTTTTTCATCGACTATCCGGTTCTTTTACTTTCAATTTCAATTTTTTAAAATAAAATCTACTCTGCAGCAGTTAAGCCGTTGCGAAAGACAGAGCAAGCCTGCCCCCCTATTTTCATAGAGGCAGACTCTACGAAAGTAGTGGAAACAATTTCAATAAAACCTGCAATATTTTTAGATTTCAGTTCATTCAGTTGGTAACTCAAAAAGTCCCTACAATAAAAAAATTCCTCTCTGCAAGAGAAATATCATTAATGTACACTCTTACCTTCCACTCTCCGGGCAATTGAGAGGCATAATTACCTTTAATCTTTATCCAGTACCAGGTACGGTAATTAATATAACTACCAGATTCCATTTCCACTTCGCCCCGGTGATATAATTTACCCTGAGGAGTAATCCATTCCCACTTAAGGATAAATTTTTCTGCAGAGTCATAAGAAAATCTAAGCCAGGTAACCACTTTCTCATCCTGGGGAAAGAAAGAATTGGTCACTCTTAGTGGGTTCTTTTCCAGAATATCTTTACAAAGAGCAATCTTTTGCAGATATTCCGAATCCTTAGCTTCCTCCTGTGCCATATTTGTTCCGGAAAAAATCATTAAAAATATCAATGCAAACAACCACAATTCCATCCTAAAAATATTTCTTTTCTTCATAACTGACATTTACTTTACCTCCTTTTTTTATTAGTCATTAGTGAATAGTGAATAGTCGTTAGTTTTCAGTTAACGGATTTTAGTTGTCAGTCTGCTTTATTCTATGTCATTGCGAACACTGATTTATCAGAGCGCGGCAATCCCCGTTTGAGATTACTTCGTC
>DAOUTX010000125.1 GCA_030668465.1 Atribacterota bacterium
ACCTTAATGATATTTTCCCTGAACAGATCAATAAATTGATAAATTTAGGACTATTACAAAAAGATAATTGTAGAACAAAACTAACCAAGAAGGGTGTTTTTCTGGCTAATACTGTTTTTAGGGAATTTGTTGATTGAATAAAACAGTATCGAGTATCGCGTATATAGTATATAGTAAAGAAAACAAAGGAGAAAAAGTAAGGGCGTATTGCATACGCCCTGATAGCGTATAGCGTTTATACTTAGTTAGTTGGTTGGTTAGTTACCTGGTTAAGAGAATAGAAATCAGAAAAAAGAATTCAAAGGTCTAATTCGTATCGAGTATCGCGTGAAGAAAATTAGAATTCAGAGATGTAGGGGCACGATGCATCGCGCCCACAAAAGCCAAAAGACAAGGAAATAAAGGGCACAATTCATTGTGCCCCTACAAAATCACAAAAACTATAGTGACGTCATGGGCAGATAAATCCGGCTCCTTGTCCTATTAACGACTATTCACTAACGACTAAAATAATTGGTCAATTGGTGAATTTATTTGCTAAAACATCTTGACAAATGGATTCTATGGTGATATCTTATTTAAGGTAATTAGCACTCTCATAGGGAGAGTGCTAAAAGAGGTGTAAAATGGAATTAAACGAAAGGATGAAAACTATATTAACAGCAGTAGTGCATAGATATATTACTACTGCTGAACCGGTTAGTTCGGGTATTATTGCTCAAAAATATAATTTAAACTTAAGTACCGCCACAATAAGGCATGAAATGTACTTATTGGAAAAAAATGATTATTTATGGCAGCCTCATACCTCTTCGGGAAGAATTCCAACCGATAGAGGATATAGATTTTATGTAGATAACCTAATGGTAAAAAACTATTTAAAAGAAAAAGAGAAGAGAGAAATTATCCAAATTTATAAAAAAAGCAAAGAGTTTGAAGAAACGATGAAGATAACTTCTCAATTATTATCTAACCTAACCAACAATATAGGAGTTGTATTAGCACCGGTTATTTATAATAATATAGTAAAAAATATTCAGTTTGTATCGGTAGGGAATAATCGTATTTTAACAGTTATAGTTACCGATACGGGGTTAGTCTGCCAGAAAATAATTAGCGTTTCCGGAGAAATAAACACAGATAGATTAAGCTATCTATCTAATTTTATAAACAGTAAATTAGCAGAAAAAGATATAAATATAACAAATTTGAATAATATATTAATGGACGAATTAGATAAAATTATTTCGTTTCAGGAAAAATTTAATTATATACATAATTTTTTAGAAGAATGTTTTGATATTGAATATTCCGAAAATAAAGTTTATTTAGATGGCAGAATTAATATAATGAAACATCCTGAGTTTAAAGAAATAGATAAATTAAATTATATATTATCACTTATCGAAGAAGAAAATATATTAGCTAACACAATAAGAAGATATTTAGGTTTTAGAAAGACGAAAATAACTATCGGCAAAGAAAGCAAACTAAAAGAAATGCAAAATTGCAGTTTGGTAACAAGTGAATATAGCATAAAAGGTAAACCAGTGGGGGCAATAGGAATTTTAGGACCAACCAGAATGGATTATCCCAGGATGGTTTCTATTGCTGAATATATCTCGGATAAATTAAGTGAGATATTATCCGAATTTTAAGATTTATTCATAATGTTTATTCTCGGGGGAATATCAATGTTTAACAAAAAGGGTAAAAAGAAATCGCAAGAAAAAGGAAAATTAATGGATAATAAAAAATATAAATTAATGATTAAAGAAGAAATAATCCAAAAATTATTAGAAAAAGAGGAAGTATTGAAAAACCTAGAAGAGGAATTATTAGAAATTAAGGAAATTGTTCAAGAAAAAGATAAATTTTCTAAGGAATATCTGGGGCGTTTGGAGAGATTGCAAGCTGATTTCGAAAATTATAAAAAACGGCAGGAGAAAAAACAGAAGGAATTTATTAAATTTGCTAATGAAAGACTTATAAATAAATTGTTATCGGTAATAGATAACTTAGAAAGAGCTTTAGATTCTACCGAAAATGAAAAAAATGCAAAAGCTATAAAAGAAGGGATTAAGAATACCTTAAAAGGTTTTTTCAATATTTTAAATAAAGAAGGGGTTATGCCCATGAAATCAGTTGGACATAGATTTGATCCTTGCAGACATGAGGCAGTAATGAAAACAGAGACAGATAAACATTCCGAAGATATAGTTACAGAAGAATTTCAAAAAGGTTATTATATGAAATCTAAAGTATTAAGACCTGCAATGGTAAAAGTTGCAGTTTCTACAAAAGAAAAGAAAAATATCAATAAAAAATAATTTAAATTAAAAGATATTAAAAAAGGAGAGATAATATCATGGGAAAAATAATAGGAATCGATTTAGGGACAACTAATTCTGTTGTCGCAGTTATCGAAGGTGGAAAACCTGTTATCATAGAAAACGCAGAAGGCGGTAGAACTACACCTTCTATAGTTGCATTTACAAAAAAGGGTGAAAGATTAGTGGGCTTATTAGCAAAAAGACAGGCAGTTACCAATCCTGAAAATACCATATTTTCGGTTAAAAGGCTTATTGGTAGAAGATATAATGATGAAGAAGTGCAAAAAGCCAAAAAATATTTACCTTTTAAATTAGTTCCCGGAGGCCATACTGATGTTAAAATAGAGGCCAAAGGTAAAGCTTATAGTCCAGAGGAAATATCAGCTATGGTGCTGCAAAAACTTAAAAAATCTGCTGAAGAACACATTGGGGAAAAAATAAGTGATGTAGTAATTACTGTACCGGCATATTTTGACGATAACCAAAGGGAAGCAACTAAAAGTGCGGGGAAAATAGCCGGGTTAAATGTATTAAGGATTATAAATGAACCAACAGCGGCTGCTTTTGCTTATGGATTTGATAAGATAAAAAATGAAAAAGTAGCAGTTTATGATCTTGGAGGCGGAACTTTTGATATTTCCATTTTAGAAATAGGTGAAGAGGGAGTCTATGAAGTAAAATCAACTAACGGTAATACTTTTTTAGGCGGTGACGATTTCGACCAAAAAATAATTGATTGGTTAGTAACTGGCTTTAAAAAAGAAAATGGGGTTGATTTAAAAAAGGACCAAATGGCTTTGCAAAGATTAAAGGAAGCAGCAGAAAAGGCAAAATGCGAGCTTTCTTCTTCTTTAGAAACTGAGATTAACTTACCTTTCATCACTGCTGATGCCAGCGGGCCAAAACATTTAACCGTTACCCTAACCAGGGCTAAATTAGAACAGCTTACTGCTAACCTTGTTGAGAGTACCATAGAACCCTGTAATAAAGCACTCAAGGATGCTAATTTAAAACAAGAAGATATCGATGAGATTATATTAGTTGGCGGACAAACCAGAATGCCCAAAGTACAGGAAACAGTTAAGAAAATTTTCGGAAAAGAAGCAAACAAAGGAGTCAATCCTGATGAAGTAGTAGCAGTAGGCGCAGCAATTCAAGCTGGAATTTTAGGAGGCGAAGTAAAGAAAGACATCCTATTACTGGATGTTACACCACTATCTTTAGGTATAGAAACTTTAGGCGGGGTAGCAACTAGATTAATCGAAAGAAATACTACCATTCCTACATCCAAGAGTCAGATATTTTCGACTGCTGCCGATAATCAGTCGGCTGTTGACATAAATGTATTACAGGGTGAAAGGTCTATGGCTAAAGATGATACCAGTTTAGGGAGATTTCAATTAGTTGGTATTCCCCCAGCACCACGAGGTATCCCTCAAATCGAAGTAAGCTTTGATATAGATGCCAATGGTATTGTTAATGTTAAAGCTAAAGACTTAGGCACCGAAAAAGAACAAAAAATAACTATTACTGCTTCAAGTGGATTAAGTGAAGAAGAAATAAATAAAAAAGTAAAAGAGGCAGAGCAATACGCTGAAGAAGATAATAAATTAAAAGAAAAGATAGAATTTCGAAATCAGGCAGATACTTTAATTTATTCTGTGGAAAAAACTCTAAAGGAATCCGGAGATAAGGTTAGTGAGGACGAAAAAAATAAAATAACTGAGGATATCAAAGATCTTAAGGAGGCCTTGGAAGAAGATGATGCAGAAAAGATTAAATCGAATATTGAAAAATTAACTACTTCCTAACATAAGCTTGCTGAGGAAATTTATAAAAAAGCATCAGCTCAAACAGAACAACAAGAAGC
>DAOUTX010000047.1 GCA_030668465.1 Atribacterota bacterium
AAGGACCTTTATTGCCATTAATTTAAATCCGGAGATAAAAGAATATTTAACTTCTCTTCAAACTAACCTAAATGTTCCTGAAACCAAAATAAAATGGGTAGAAAAAAACAACTTACACCTCACTATGAAATTTTTGGGGTACATATCGTTAGAACAAACGGAATTAATAAAATCAGAGTTAAAAAAAATAGCCAATCGATGGAGTCCGTTCATTATAAGATTTTCTTCTAATATCGGAGTATGTCCAACTTACCAGATGCCTCGAATAATCTGGGTAGGAATTAAAGAAGGTATAAGCGAATTAAAAGAGTTATATAATTCTATAGAAAATAAATTGTCCAATAAAGGCTTCCCCAGGGAAGATAAAGATTTCTCCGGCCATATGACCATCGGAAGGGTAAAATTTATTAGAGATAAGACTAATTTCATTCAAATATTAAAAAGAGTTGAGATAAATAATTTTACTCAAGAGGTTGACAGCATTGACCTCATGGAAAGCAAATTAACCCCAAGTGGACCCATATATAACATAACAGCCAATTTGCCTTTACTAAAATAATAGAAAATCAATAACCTTACTAAAATATTTATTAAAAAATAAAGAAATATAAAGGAGTAAACTAAAAAATGACTGACAATATGCAACAAAATAACCCGGAAAGAGAAAAAGCATTAAATGTAGCCATGCAGAATATTGAACAAAGATTCGGGAAAGGCTCTATAATGAAATTAGGAGACCGCCCTAAAATTTCGGGAAGTAATACTATTTCAACCGGTTCATTGAGCCTAGATATTGCTCTTGGAATAGGTGGAGTCCCGCGAGGGAGAGTAATAGAAATATTTGGACCTGAAGCCTCCGGGAAAACTACGCTCGCTTTACATATTATAGCTGAAGCTCAACAAAATAGCGGTATCGCTGCTTTTATTGATGCTGAACATGCTTTGGACCCAAATTATGCTAAGAATATTGGGGTTAATATAGATGAATTAATTATATCTCAGCCCGACACCGGTGAACAGGCTTTAGAAATAGCTGAATCTTTAGTTAGAAGTAACGCGGTTGATGTTATTGTGGTAGATTCAGTCGCCGCCCTGGTACCTAAAGCAGAAATAGAAGGCAATATGGGAGATTCCTATATGGGATTACAAGCAAGATTAATGTCTCAAGCCCTCAGGAAGCTTACCGCTATTATTAGTAAGTCAAGAACTACAACTGTATTTGTAAATCAAATTAGAGAAAAGATTGGTATCTTTTTTGGTAATCCTGAAACTACTCCTGGTGGCAGAGCGCTCAAGTTTTATTCTACAGTTAGAATGGACATTAGAAGAAAGGCAACCATTAAAAAAGATGAAGATAACATCGGAATAACTGTTAAGGTAAAAGTAGTAAAAAATAAATTAGCCCCTCCCTTCAAAGAAACAATGTTTGATATAATTTTTGGTAAAGGAATATCTAAAGAAGGAGATATTATAGATCTCGGTATAAAATATAATATATTACAAAAATCAGGAGTTTGGATATCTTATAATAATATAAGGTTTGGTCAGGGACGCGAAAACTGTAAAACATACCTGCAAGAACATCCTGAAATTGCAAAAGAGATAGAAAACAAAATATTGACAACCGCTGGGCTTGATAAAAGAGTAATTAAAGAGGTTCCAAAAAATAAATAAAATTACTTCTGTAAATTATGATAAAAAAAATATTAGCCAAGTAGTTATTTATATAGACAATAAAGCCAAATACAAACTAAATGAAAATACAATTAAATCATTAGATATTTACCCGGGCAAAGAATTATCTGATCAAGAAATAGAAAAAATAATTTCAGAAGACAGAATTATAAGGGGCAAAGAATATCTCTTAAGACTTTTATCCCGGAGAATTTATAGTAGATATGAAATATCAAGGAAACTAAATAACAAAGGATATCCTGAAAACATTATCGCTCAGCTTATTTTATGGTTAGCTAATAATAATTATATTAATGATGAACTCTTTGCTAAGATGTGGGCTCAATTTCGATTACAAAACAAGCCTATAGGAAGATATAAGTTAAATCAGGAATTAAAACTAAAAGGAATTAAACAGGATATCATCCAAAAAGTTATAGACGAAACATATAATGAAATAGATGAATTAACCTTAGCCCGAAATCTTATAAAAGAAAAGATCGTGTCATCCGAAATAAAAAATATTAGGATAGATCCAAATAAAATATATAATTTTTTATTAAGAAGAGGTTTCTCAGGAGAAGTTTCGAAAATCATTTACCATAAGCTAAGCAACAAAGATACAGTGACAAGTAATGAGTAATGAGTAACAAGATTAAAATCTTAAAATTGTAAAAACAGGTGCTTATTACTCGTCACTTATTACTTATTACTGTATATGAGTTTGACTTTTTAAACTATACGGGTTAAAATATTTTTAGAATTATTTCAAATTCTTGTAATCTCTTATCTAATTATTACGGTTTCTGATTTTAGCTAAATATATGCCTGATTATGTCAAAATGGGATGTAAATTAAAGATAACTTACGTACCTTGTAAATTGAATATTAGGAGGTGAAATAATATTAAAATTTACTTTATTATTATTTTAAGCATATTTATTGGTATGGTAATAGGTTATTTACTCACTAAGTATATTGCCAAAGCAAAAATATCGTCTGCTGAAATAACCGCTAAGAATATTATAGAAAATGCCGAAAGAGAAGCTAATTCCATTAATAAAGAAGCCACGCTGCAAGCAAAGGAAGAGGCTTACAATATTAAGAGAGATGCTGAGACAGAAATTAAACAAAAACGAACTGAAATGCAAAGACTTGAGGATAGCTTAATAAACAGAAGCAATAGCTTGGTTCAGAAAATAGAGTCACTTGAAAGAAGAGAAAGATCATTGAATTATAAAGAAAAAGAACTCGAAAATAATATCAAAAAAACCAATGATTTATACCAAGAACAGAAAAACGAATTAATAAAGATTTCAAATATGAGTTTAGAGGAAGCAAAAAAAGAACTTTTAACAAATTTAGAAAAAGAGCTTACTCATGAAACCGGTAAGATGATAAAAGAGATTGAAGATCAGGCAAAAGTGGAAGCAGATAAAAAATCCAGAGCAATAATATCATTAGCAATTCAAAGATATTCTGCTGATCATACGGTAGAAACAACGACATCTTTTGTACCTTTGCCCAATGAAGACATGAAAGGAAGAATCATCGGAAGAGAAGGTAGGAATATCAGGGCATTTGAAATGTTAACAGGGGTTGATTTAATTGTAGATGACACTCCGGAAGCGGTTATTATCTCGGGATTTGATCCTATACGAAGAGAAGTCGCCCGACTGTCTTTAGAAAAGCTGATTACTGATGGCCGCATACAACCAGCAAGAATTGAAGAAATAATTGAAAAGACGAAAGTAATAGTTAGTAGTAAGATTCAAGAAGAAGGAGAACAAGTAGTATTTGATACAAATGTAAAAAATATAAATCCCAAACTAATTAAATTATTAGGGAAATTGAAATATCGTACAAGTTATGGACAAAATGTCCTGCAACATTCAATAGAAGTTGCATATCTTTCTGAAATTATGGCTTCAGAAATAGGTATAAGCTCTCAATTGGCTAAAAGAGCTGGCCTACTTCATGATATTGGAAAAGCTGTTGACCATGAAATAGAAGGGGCCCATGCTATAATTGGTTCTGAAATTGCCAAAAAAAATGGTGAATGTTCTGAAGTAATTAATGCTATCGCTGCTCACCATTCGGATGTAGAACCAAAGACAATTGAGGCTGTTTTAGTCCAATCTGCTGATGCCATATCTGCTTCTCGTCCCGGTGCTCGACGTGAAATGCTGGAAACTTATGTAAAAAGACTTGAAAATTTGGAAGAAATTGCCCATTCATTTGAAGGAGTAAAAAGAGCATTCGCTATACAAGCGGGTAGAGAAATAAGAATAATCGTAAATCCGGAAGAAATAGATGAGTATACAGCAAAAAAGATATCAAGAGATATTTCAAAAAAAGTTGAAAAGAATATAGATTATCCCGGTCAAATTAAAGTAATGGTTATTAGAGAAACCCGCTCAGTAGAATATGCAAAATAAATAAATTAGTCGCAAGGGGCGGATTTATCCGCCCCGTCTTTATCAGAAAATGCAATGTAATACAATATCTGTTATTCCTATATCCGTTGTAGGGGCACAATGAATTGTGCCCTTCCTCTGCGTTATAGAATCCCGCTGGAGTTTACCCCTCTATTATTCCCGCGAAAACGGGAATCCAGGCGGGAATGACAAAAGATATTTTAAGAAAAATAATATTATTATCTTTTTATAATTGCAGAAAGAACAAGAAAAATCTGCAATTTATTTTTTTATAACAAAAACTCCTATATTCATTCAAGGAAGATAGATAATGACATATAAACCAAAATTATTCGTTAAAACCTACGGCTGCCAGATGAACGTCAATGATTCAGAGTATATCGTTGGCCAATTAATAAAATTAGGTTATTCAACCACAGAAGATATATTCAAATCTAACTTAATTTTATTAAATACTTGCTGTGTTAGAGCTAAAGTCGAACAAAAAATATATAGCCTAATCGGGAAGATAAAAAAAATAAAGGAAAATAATCCAAATGTGATTTTAGGTATATGCGGATGTATGGCTCAAAAAGAAAAAGAAAATATATTTGAAAGAGCACCATATGTTGATTTTATATTTAGCCCTTCCCAAGTAAATAATTTAGAAAAAATTATTAATACTGTAAAATATGGTAATTTAAAATATATTTCCTGTGAAAACACTTCTGAATTTAGCTTTAATCACATTCCGGTTAAAAGAGAAAGTAAAATATCAGCCTGGATTCAAATAATGAGAGGTTGTAATAATTATTGCTCTTATTGCGTTGTCCCATATACCAGGGGCCCTGAGCAGAGCAGGGGAGTTTCCGAAATAGTATCTGAAGTAAAAAATTTAGTTAAAGATAAATATAAAGAAATATTTTTATTAGGACAAAATGTCAACTCTTACGGTAAAGACCTTTCTCAACCTGCTACTTTTTCTGAGTTGTTAGAATTATTAAATAATATCAAGGGTATAGAAAGAATAAGATTCACAACTTCTCATCCCAAAGATTTTTCTTTCGATTTGATAAAAACAATAAAAAAATGTCATAAAATCTGCAACCATATCCATTTACCCATTCAATCCGGTTCAAGCAAAATACTTAAAGTGATGAATAGAAAATATGATGTCAATTATTATATGAATATTATTAAAGAAATTCGAAATAATATCGATAATATTGCAATTACTACAGATGCAATGGTAGGGTTTCCCGGAGAAACCGAAAAGGACTTTATGGATACTTTACGTGCCTTTAAAGAAATAGAATTTGACGAAGCATATACTTTTATTTATTCAAATAGAGAAAATGCCATTGCTTCCCTATTACCTGAAAAAATTCCTCTAAAACTTAAAAAAGAAAGGCTTTGGAAGCTTATTGATTTACAAAAGGAAATATCAGCTAAAATTAATAAAAAACTTGAAGGAGAAATACTCGAGGTCCTGGTGGATAAAAAGCCTAAAAGGTATATTGAAAATCAATTTTCCGGACGAACAGGACCCAATAAAACCGTGGTATTTACCAGCAAAAAAAATTTGTTAGGGCAATTAGTCAAAGTTAAAATTATAAAGTCAACAGCCTGGACTTTATATGGAGAACTAATTGAATGATTAATAATAGAGACAATAATTTACTAATTCTATTAGGTCCCACCAGTGTAGGCAAAACAGCTATTTCCATTAAATTAGCTCAAAAAATGCCTGACATAGAAATAATCTCTGCTGATTCTATGCAAATATATAAATATATGGATATTGGGACTGCTAAGCCCAAGAAAAGCATATTAAAAATAATAAAACACCATATGATAGATATCGTTGACCCATCAGATGATTTTGACGTAACAAAATACAATAAATTAGCTACGAAAATTATATTAGATGTTTTTAAAAGGGGTAAGATGCCAATATTGATGGGTGGCTCAGGACTATACATTTCCTCAATAATTAATCCGCTTTTCACCGGACCTGCTAAGGATGTTGAATATAGAGAAAGCCTGGAAGAAGAGGCAAAGTTACACGGTAAAAAATATTTATATGATAAATTATCCAAAATAGACCCGATTTCTGCTTCAAAAATTGAACTAAATGATTTAAGAAGGATAATCAGGGCTTTAGAAGTTTATAAATCTAACGGTAAAACAATCTCTTATTTACAGAAAAAAGCTTCTACTAAGAATGCAAAATTTAAATATCATATTATTGGTTTCAAAAGGGATAGAGTGAATTTATATCAAAGGATTAATTTAAGGGTTGATAAGATGATTAAACACGGATTTATAGAAGAAGTTAAAATGTTAAGAAAGATGGGCTATAAAGAAGATTTAAATTCAATGCATGGTTTAGGCTATAAACAGATAAATAATCATCTTAATGGTGCATACAGCAAAGAAGATGCTATTGATTTAATAAAGATAGAAACCAGGCACTATGCCAAAAGACAAATGACCTGGTTTAAAAACAAAATAAACAATATCGAATGGATTGATTTGGATGAATACGATGAAGAAAAAATGCTATCGAAAATAATAAATAATTGTAGGGGTTCAAAGAATTGAACCCTTCTTTTCTTATCATTGCGATCGAACTCCTTATAAAACAATATGTAGAGGCTCAATTTACAAAACTCCAAAAAATATTTTAAAATATTTTCTCCAAAAAGAAGGATTTTTGGAATTTATGTCGTATAGAGTATATACAACGAAAAATTAAGAAAATAATTTGCAAAATTTTTTTAACAAGAAGGTGAAGTATTAAAGTAATACTCAAAGAAAAGTTGAGAAAGGTAAACTATCCGAAAGGATAGGACGCAAAGTTTTGGGTCTAAATCTCTTTTAGTGACATGACCGCCAAACTGCCGATTTTTTTTATTTTACAAAGATAAAAAAGGTGGGCAGTTTTTTTTTATTCTTTTCAAGTTTGTATTCTCCAAACAAACAGAAACATTCCCATAGTATCAACCCACCTTGAGTAATAAAAGGAGGCGATGTTTCTTGAATTTATTGAAGCTATTTAAATCAACATTTCAATCTTATTTTAATAAAATAAATCTTAATGAAAGAATATCCTTATTTAAGCGTGCTAATAGTTACATTAGCTCTCATTATCACAGGTTATGTTCTTACCTTAATCCTATCAGGGAATTAAAGCCAAATAAGCAAAGACGGGGAAGATGGTAAAATAAGGCACACGAAATTTTACGGAACATTAAAAGGGAGGTAATGTCTACTAATTTTATTTATTTTTAATTTATACATGTAAGCAATAACTTGTATTGATTTTTAGACTGCAAAACAAAAAAGAGTAAGCCGAAGAAGCTGATTTTTTTTATAGCTTACCCTGATTTCATTGCATTTTTATCTCTATTCGATTCTCCCCAGCTCCACCTTCATACCGGAGAGTTCTTTCTGAACTTCCGAAAAGCGAAGAAAATAATACTCCTGATTTTGCTGGTTTAAGCTGGTGATGGTATTATGTATCTCTTTAGTATTTTCTAGGACCTGCCGATATCCTTCTTTCTGAGCAATTACTATCTCCTGCATAAATCTATCGATACGAAAGATTAAGAGTATTGATAAAGCAAAAGGAAACCCCTGATTGGAAATGATGTCTAATATAGTTTTTATCTCCACATATTTACCTCCTTTCTCAAAAAGTTTCCAAAAGGTGCCAGGCACCTTTTGGCAACTTTACTCATTCCCTCCAGCGGCTGCGTTTGGTAGGTCTTACATCCAGATGCAGGAAGTTCTTCTTCTGGTAAAATCCGATGCCCTTAAAATCTATGTTCTCGC
>DAOUTX010000157.1 GCA_030668465.1 Atribacterota bacterium
AGGACTGTCTATATAAGTATCTCCGGTTACAATAATTACATCCAGCTTATCCCAGGATAATTTTTTCATCTCTTCTCTGGTAGTCGGCAAGAACATCTACTGTCTCCTTTGCTTACTCATCGAATTTCCATAACCTCTATATTCTGCATTTACTTCTTATAAATTTTTCGGAATTTGAGGCTTTATTTATAATACGTCCTTTTAAAGCCAATGCTTCAGCTGTATATTCAGAAAAAACTTTTATACGCTTATTTTTGAAAAAATTACCTTTATTGCCCCAAAAAATTAAAAAGTCCAAGCAATTTAGCAGACATAGATAAAATTGCTATAACAATAACTACTCTAATCCATTTATCTCCCTTGCTCACCGCAAAATTACTACCTAAATACGCACCCAGGGCATTCCCGATAGCCAGGGTTAATCCTAAAATCCAATCTACTTTACCATGAATTATAAAAACTACTAAAGAAGAAAAAATATAAATAAGAACGATAAATACTTTCAAACTATTAATTTTTACCAAAGACATTCCGGTAATTAAAGCCAGGGCTGAGATAATAATAAATCCTACTCCAGCCTGAATAAATCCACCATACACACCTACGCCGAAAAAAACAAACATGGATATTATAAGGCGTGTAGAACTTAGATTTTCCCCTTCAATTTCTTTTAAAAATTTTTTCTCCGGGCGAGTAAGAATTAAAACCAGGATTACAACCATAATTACTGCTAAAATCTTTTGGAATAATTCTTCAGGAATAGATATGGCAATCCTTGCTCCCAAAAAAGAGCCTAAAACTGCCGGAATAGCTAAAGTGATACCTAACTTTGGGTAGAAAAATCCTTTTCTTCGAAAATTGCTCACAGCTACAACATTCTGAACTATCAAGGCAATACGGTTAGTTCCATTTGCTACCGCTGCCGGTGATCCTAAAAAGATAAGCATCGGCAAAGTAAGCAGTGAACCTCCTCCTCCCAAAGTATTCATAAATCCGGCTGCAACACCGGTTACCAAGATTAATACCACATCTAATATTTCCATTAATATCTCCTTATTTTTTCAATTTTTTTATAATAGTAAATTTTTTTAGCAAATCCTTGATATCGCCTTCTATTAATATGTCCGCAAAAAAGTAGAATAAACGATAAAAAAGGTAGTAGACTTTTATTTGTTACATAACCACACTAACTACTCCTGGTTTTTATGTATTTCAAGGATTTTTCAATAATTACCATATTGATTAAAAAATATCTTATCATACTCCAAATCTCCTTCTTGACCTGGCATCTTAGTTTCATCAGGGTATCCCACTCCAACCATTGCCAAGACATGCCTATTATCTGGAATTGACAAAACATTTCTTATATATTCCTCAGAGTCAATGGTTTTAGAATATTTTCTTTTTCTAATTTGTATCCAACAAGCCCCCAAGCCAAGTGTTTCAGCTGCTAATAAAATAAAAGTAGTGGCTATAGAGGCATCTTCTATCCATACATCAGATTTAGTGGAATCAGCAGTAACTACAATTCCCAAAGGAGCATTAGCTAAAAATGCCGAACCATGTGGTTTTGATTGGGATAATTTTGTCAGTAATTCATTATCGTTTACAAAGATAAATTCACAAGGATACCTGGCTTTTGATGATGGAGAAAATAATACAGCCTTCATAAGTTTTTCAATTTTATCTTTTTCTATTTTCCGTTTCTTATATTTTCTTATGCTCCTTCTATTTTTTATTAAAGAGAAAAACATGGTCACCCTCCTATAATATTTTTTCTATGTATTGCTGCAACTCATCCAATATATTATTGATATTTTACAATTTTTATTGTACTAAAGCTAATTTTTTAATACAGATTCCTGGTTATTTTAAAATTAAAAGTGTACACCAGGTTAATTATTTTACAAATTGTTATATAGATTATAGATTTCTTAAAAGGCTTTTATGGCCGGGCTAAAGTTAATAAAAAATGCAAGCGGAAAAGTTTTGTAAAATAGTGGTTTTAGAGGCAGGTAACGGGAATCCGATATTTTTTTATAACACAAAACGTCCCTTGTCGTTCACGATAAAGCATCGTCGTATTCACAAAATGCTATTTTATCCTTAATAAATGCCTATTATTTTTTAACCAATCTTTATGTTCTTTATATTCCGGGTCCAAGCTTCCCACTTTATTCCAAAATGCTTTTGAATGATTTTTCGCTTCAAGATGCACCAGCTCATGAACAACAACAGAATCTATAATAGGTAAAGGAGCCATAATTAATCTCCAGGTAAAGTTTAGATTGCCTTGGTGAGAGCAAGAACCCCATCTTTTTTGCGCATTGGTGATATTTATTTTATTATATTTTAATCCTCTTTTATGTGCATACAATCTAACCCTTTGAGATATTGTTTCATATGCTCTTTTCTTATACCAAATAATAAAAATATTCTTTGCGTATGATAAATATTTTTTTGAAAGTAAAAATTCATCTTTAAAATCCAGTAAAATTTCTGGATTATTCACTAATTTTAAATTGTAATAATTCCCCAGATAAAGGAATCTTTCTCCATTAATAAATTCTTTTTTATTAAATTTTAAATTCCTTAGTTGTACTTCTTTTTGCGTTTTCTGTAATCGATCTTTATATTTTAAAACAACTTTATTTATAATTTTTTCGCTGGTATTAAAAGGCGCCCTTACTATTAATACGGCATCGTCATTTATATACATAGCAATGCTTTTTCTCTTTGAATGTATTATCTTTTCAATTTTTATAATTCTATCCCCCCGTAGATGTGATAAGTATGCTCTACTTAAAAGGTAGGACAGGTGTCTCGCCTGTCATTAGGATAAAACCTAATAGCAACATTACACCTCTTTATTTTACTTTTTATCTATAATTCTAACATATAACTATGGAATTTTCTCTGGCGTCAAAAAGTATAGTATCGAGTATATAGTATTGAGTATTGAGCTAAGAAAGAAAGAGAAAGAAAAAAAGCAACATTATTCTTTTTATCTTACTACCCCACTAAAGTTTACACTAATACTTATAGAGTTTATTATAGCTTTGAGGGGGAGCGGGGATAGCATAGAAGGAACGGGGATGACAGGAAATGATAAGGGAAAATAGGGGAAAGAAAAAAGATATCTTCTAAAATAGGAATTAATCAATAATTATTATCTGAAGCCTTTTCATATTCTTCTAATAGATTTGCCATAAGCTCCTTAACTGAAATTATCTTATCCACACGATAAGCATTGCTTCCTGCAAAAGCAAATCCGTCTTCAAGTTTTCCTTGTTG
>DAOUTX010000161.1 GCA_030668465.1 Atribacterota bacterium
TGTTCCAGTGGTAATTTATGGAGTTCCTGACATGGGTACAATGAAAGATTTGCTTCAAGCCACTAAAGATTCCATAGATGTTGGCGGTAAGGGTATTGTGTTTGGCATGGATGTCTGGCAAAATAATAATAGAAAAAAAATAATTCATGCTTTGAGGGATATTATTCATAAAAATAAAGGAATAGATGAAGTAGTAAATAAATATAATATAAATTAATTTATTTAACATGAGAATTACCTGTGGCTTGCCGCAGGATTATTTATTAATAGGAGGGAAAAATTGAAAAAAAATAGTTTAAAAAAAGCCTTACAAAATGGCAAAACTGTCTTAGGACCCTTTCTGAAATTGACTGATCCAGCAGTAGTGGAAATTATGGGATTTGCCGGATTTGACTTTGTAATCATTGATGCAGAACATGGGCCTATCTCCATGCAAAGTGCTCAAAATATGATAAGGGCAGCTGAAACTGCAAATATTACTCCCATTATTCGAGTAGCAAACAATGATGAATCTCTTATTTTAAGAGCATTAGATATCAGAGCCCAAGGAGTACAAATTCCTCAGATTAATCGTAAATCTGATGCCCTACGAGCAGTAAAGTCAGTTAAGTACTCCCCTCAGGGTGAACGTGGAGTCTGCCGATATGTTCGCGCTGCGAATTATTCTTCCATGGATAAATTTAAATATTTTAAATCTGCCAATGAAGAGACCATGATTATTGCCCATATAGAAGGGGTAGAAGGTATAAATAATTTAGATGAAATATTATCAGTTCCCGGTATGGATGTTATTTTTATTGGTCCCTATGACCTTTCTCAATCTTTGGGTATTCCTGGAGAGGTTAACCATTCTTTAGTCATCGAAAAGATGAAAGAAGTAGTTTTAAAATGCAAGCAAAATAAAATTGCCGTGGGAACTTTTGCTGATGATATTCAAACTGCAAAAAAGTGGATTTCTTTGGGAATACAATATATGTCTTTTTCCGTTGATGTAGGCATTCTTTATGAAGTGAGTAAGCAAATTGTAGAAAAATTAAAGAAATAAAAGGAAATGAATAAAAATATTAAAAAAGAGGTCATTTAAATGAACGAGACCCTTGAAAAAATTTTTCATGAAAGGGGTATTAAGATAGAAAAATGTCTAAAATTATACTTATTACTGGTGCAAGTACAGGTTTAGGGGCAGCAACTGCCAAACTATTGGCTCCCCAAAATAAGATCATTGTACATTATTATAGTTCTGAAGAGGCAGCTGAGAAAGTTGCAAAAGATATTGAGGAAAGTGGTGGAGAAGCTTTTCTTATTCAAGAGGATTTAACTTCTGAAGAGGCTTGTATAAGATTGGTTAGAGAGGTTGCAAATAGATATTCTAAACTTGATATTTTAATTAATAATGCTGGAGGTTTGATTCGTAGACAAGCCGCACAAGAATTAGAATGGAAACTAATGTTAGAAACATTTTCTTTGAATACATTTTCTACTATGAAGATATCATCTCTTTGTATACCTTTACTTAAAAAAGGAGAAGATCCAAATATTATTAATATAAGTTCTATTGCAATGCGCAATGGAGCTCCTTCAGCAACAATTTATGGGGCTTGTAAGGGGGCGATTGATTCTTTTACTAGAGGATTAGCCAAGGAATTAGCTCCTGAAATTAGGGTAAATGCGGTAGCTCCAGGTGTAATAGATACCCCATTCCATGAAAAAGTGTCAACCCCGGAGAAAATGGAAAAATTTAAGGAAATTACTCCTATTAAAAGAATAGGAGAAGCAATTCATATTGCAAAAACGATAAAATATTTAATTGAAAATGATTTTATTACAGGAGAGACTATTGATGTGAATGGTGGTCTATTTATGAGATAAATAAGAATTAAAAAAAATATTATTTCTATTGAGGATAAGTTTTCCTAAAGATAGAACTTGATTAATCTTAATTCCTTTTTATATTCGTACTATTTAAATTAAAAGAGTGATAAAGGCAAAAATTTCTCTAGGTTAAAAAAGATAAGCATTCTGGGTATTTTGACCTTTGCATAGCATGAAATAAGTATGAAACTTTATTTGACATTTTGTAAGAATGGTTATCAAATTTAATTGAATGTTTAACGAACAAACAATTATATTTTTATAAAAAGGATATAAAGTATTGTGAGCTAAAACAGGAAATCTTAGATTAGTTCAAAAAATAAAACGTTCCCTCATTTTAAATAGGGTGGGGGGAGGAGATACCTTTACTTTCAGTTGAGGAAGTGAAAAGCTTAGTTGAAGGAGCAAACTCAGGTAGAGTGCAAAGATAGGACTATTCCTAAAACTAAACAGGTTAATTTTTTTAAGATATTTTTAATTATAAGAAGGGCAAATGATACAAATAGATTTGAAATTTGCGGGATATTTCCGCAAATTTATAAAAGAAAAAAAAGAATATATTAAAGTTTCTTTAGAAAATCCTTCTGCTGTTAGAGACATCCTTATGAATTTTGATATAGATTTTCGAAAAATTAAAGTTAAACCCATAATAATAGTAAATGGACACGTTTATAGTCTTGATTATATTGTAAAAGATGGAGACGAGGTTATTCTAATGAATATGATGTCCGGTGGTTAAATCATTTTTATAAAAATTTAAGATAAGTTTTAAAATGTATTACTTCATAACTAAAATAAATAAACTATTTTATTATTCCCTTTTCATTTTTGCTTCGCATCCTATTCTTCATTTGAAGAGATATATTCTATGCTGTGGTTAATGGCTGACTTTATCTTTTCAATTTCCATCTCTTGTACTTTTTTAGAAAAAGGTTCAAAGGAAATATTTCCCGCATAGCCAAGTTTGAGGAGTAATTCTATTTGTTCCTTGTTTTGAAGTCTATCTTGTTCGGTTATTAAAACACGATGATTATCTCTATAATCTTCAACAGGAATATTGCATTCTACCCCGGAGACGTGGACTAATCCGGTATAAGAGATGTCATAATTGTTTTCAATTGTATCAAAAGTATCAGGACCGATATGATGATGGAAGGTGTCATGAACAGTTTTATAAACAGGATAACCTGATTCTTGAATAGCTTTCATTGCTGTAACCAGTGATTGAAGAGAACATTCTTCAAATCACAAAGGCTCTAAATAACCTTGCATTCCGCTGTCTCGAAATAAGGGACCAAA
>DAOUTX010000144.1 GCA_030668465.1 Atribacterota bacterium
AAAATATAGAATTACGTAGACTCCTTAAAAAGAAAAAAATGGTGATAACAAGTAAATGGCCCAATGCAGTAATTAATCGCTATTTTCTCAACTACAATTATTTCCCTAAAAGACAATGGCCTAAATACCCCATGGAGGAAATCTGATAAGATATTTGTTCAGGTTTAGAAAAGTAATCAAATGAGCTCTAAGGGAGGGAAATCTTGAAATACTTAAATCTCCATTCCTGGGAAGTTAACCCTCAAGAAGCTATTAAAATTCAGAAAGATTTAAAATCTAATATATCTTTAAAAAAATCTTTCAGTAAAATCGAAAAAATAGCCGGGGCGGATGTAAGCTATTATAAAAATAAAATGATTACGGGAATTGTTATTCTAAAATTCCCTCAATTAGAAATAATAGAAAAAAAATCATCGGTCTCTTCTGTAAACTTTCCCTACATTCCTGGTCTTCTCACCTTTCGGGAAGGGCCGAGTATATTGGCAGCTTTTAAAAAAATAAAAAACGAACCAGATATCATCCTCTTTGATGGTCAGGGAATAGCTCATCCCCGAAGAATGGGGATAGCCACTCACCTGGGATTATTTTTAGACAAACCGACTATTGGCTGCGCTAAATCCAGATTAAGCGGAAAATATACTTCAGTCGGGGAGAAAAAAGGAGACTATGCCCTATTAAAGGAAGATGAAGAAATTTTAGGAGCGATATTAAGAACAAGAAAAAGAGTCAAACCTATTTTTATATCCCCCGGGCATAAAATTGACCTGCCTAATTCTATAGAGATCGTCCTAAAATGTATAATTAAATACAGATTGCCCCTTCCGGTTCGAGAAGCTCACATTTTTGTAAATCAAATTAGAAATAACCTTACCTCTACAATTGATGGAATTAAATTTTAATCACTCTTAAATTTATTTTATTTTTTCCTTTTCTTCTTTAAATTTTAAATATATAATAAAAAAGTAGTAAATAGTCCATAACCTTCAGTAAAGGTACAGCGTTCCGTGCTTTCTTTTGACAAAACAGCATACCGTGTTTGGAAAAAAACATAGATAATTAATTAAGGAGAGGTAAATAAATTAATGAAAGCAGAAATTATCAGTATTGGCAGTGAAATACTAAGAGGGCAAATCACCGATACTAACGCTAATTTTATCGCCAAAAAATTAGTTGAATTAGGTATCGATTTAGAGCATATTTCGGTAGTAAGCGATAATCCTGAATCTTTATTGTCCTCTTTAAAACTCGCTTTTCAACGTTCTGACTTAATAATCACCACCGGTGGCCTGGGACCTACGGAAGATGATATTACCTACCAAACCATTGCCAGGACTTTAAATCTTAAACTAATAAAATATCCGGAAGCTGAAGAAAATTTAAATAAAATTCTCAAAAAAATTCACAAAACAATTTCTCCGAGCAATCTCAAGCAAGTCTACCTTCCGGAAGGAGCCAAAATTATCATTAATCAATATGGTACTGCCCCGGCCATGATTTTAGAAAAAGATAACAAAATTATATGTTCTTTTCCCGGTGTCCCCCATGAGATGAAAAATCTTATAGAAGAATATTTAATCCCTTACTTAAAAGAAAAATTTCCACCTTCTATGATTAAAAAGTCAAAAACTTTAAAGATTACCGGTCTTGGAGAGTCATCGGTTAATGACCTTATTCGCGACTATATGAACAAACAAACCAATTTTACTTTTGGTATCTATGCTAATCCGGAAGATATTCAAGTCCAGGTAACTACCCAGGCTTCCACCGAAAAAGAAGTAGAAAAACTGTTACAATCTTCGGTTAATCAATTAACCAAAATGTTGGGTAATTATGTTTTTGGGAACGATGAAGAGACTATAGAAGAAGTTGTGGGAAATTTATTAAGGACTAAGAAATTAAAAGTAGCAGTTGCTGAATCCTGCACCGGAGGAATGTTGGGAGAGATGATTACGCGAACCCCGGGAAGTTCTGAATACTTTCAAGGCGGAGTGATAAGCTATGATGCTAAAGTTAAAGAAGACCTGCTAAAAGTACCAACGGAAGTACTCAAAAAATATGGTGAGGTCAGCGAACAAGTTGCCCGATTAATGGCTGAAGGTGTAAGGATAAACTGCCACAGTGATATAGGAATTAGTATTACCGGTATTTCCGGTCCGGGGGGAGCAACGGAAAAGAAGAAAGTGGGATTGGTTTATATGGCTTTGGCTGATGATGAAAAGACTATTACCCAAAAACACCAGTTATTCGGAGGCCGTCAATTAATCCGCGTAAGGGCCTCCCGTCGTGCCCTGAATATGCTACGCATTTATTTAATGGGAAAGTAATAATATTAATTTAAATTAAGGCTATCATTGTAAGGAGGTTAGCTTTGAATAAAGTAAGGGAATTTTATGCTCCGGGAAAAATTATCTTTGGTTCGGAGAGTCTGAACCAAATTGGGGTAGAGGCAAAAAGATTAGGAAGTAAAGCTTTAGTAGTGTTGGGTAGAAGTGCGATGAAAAAAAGCGGGGCGCTGGACCGCTTAACTTATTCACTTAAAAAAAATAATTTAAAATATACAATCTATGAAAATATCCCCTCTGACCCTACGGTTGAAACAGTGGATGAGGGAGCAAATTTAGCCCGAAAAGGAAACTGTAATTTAGTTATAGCCCTCGGGGGAGGAAGTGTCCTTGATACCGGTAAAGCCATTTCGGCAATGCTAACCAATGAAGGTTCAGTAGCTGATTATCAGGAAATTGAAGGAAAAGGTAGAAAATTTCAACACAAACCCATCCCCTTTATCGCCATCCCCACTACGTCGGGTACCGGTTCAGAAGCAACGAGAAATGCAGTAATCACCAATACTAAGCTTGATTTAAAAAAGAGCATAAGAGACCCCTGGCTCATTCCGGAAGTGGCTCTGGTTGACCCCGAACTCACTTTATCTCTACCCCCTCGCATAACTGCTATCTGCGGAGGTGATGCATTAACTCATTGCATAGAATCTTATTTAGGCAAGAAAAATCAGGAAATCACCGATGCCCTGGCCCTGCATGCCATTGGATTAATCGGTAAAAGTTTAGTTAAAACAGTAAAAGAAGGAAAAAATTTAGAAGCACGTAAAGATATGTCCATGGCTGCATTTATGAGCGGACTTTGCTTATCTAATTCAGGTTTAGGGGCAGCTCATGCCCTCTCTCACCCTTTGGGAGTATACTATAAAATTCCTCATGGTCTGTCCTGTGCAGTACTGTTGCCTTATGTAATGGAATATAATCTGCCCATAGTTACTAAAAGATTAGCTAAAATAGCTGAATGCTTGGGAGAAAATATTTCTTCATTGTCGGAGACAGAAGCCGCCCACAGGGCAGTAGAAAAGATAAAAGAAATGCTTTCTGCAGTAGGAATTAAAGAAAATCTTTCGGAATGGAAGATAAAAGAAAAAGATTTCTCACAATTAATTAAGGGTGCAAAAGGAGGAAGTTTAAATAATAATCCACGGGATACATCTGATGAGGATTTAATTAAACTATTATATAAAATGACTGGCCTTTATTGATATAACAGAATTACATTAAATTCAAATTAATTTACTATTTTAGTTTTTTAGTATCTACTACGATATTCGGTTCTTGGTCTAGGTGGACGAGCTTCGTCAATCTTTAAAGGACGACC
>DAOUTX010000181.1 GCA_030668465.1 Atribacterota bacterium
CAGGAACAAGTCATCACCCTTGTAAACTCTCTTTAATTCTTCCAGACTCCAAATATAGCGGGAATCAACTTTAACATACTCCGCAAAAGCGCCATCACAACTAAAACCAATTTCCTGCAATTTTTCACAATGGTTAGGATAGCCATCCGCACAGGGTCGGCAAGAAGCACACCAGAACATTTCTTCTGCAGTTACTGCCTCTCCTTCTTCAAATTTCTTCCCCGTTCTCTTATTAATGGCTTGCTCACCTGCCTCCACTACCACTCCTGAAAATTCATGGCCCAAGGTTGCCGGAAAAGCCGTAAGCCCCGGATACCAGATGTAACCATCATCATCTGGTTGAGCCATGTGGACATCACTACCACAGATTCCGCAGGCTTTAACTTTGATTAAAACTTCTGTGGACCCAATTTTAGGAACATCTTTCTCCACTATTTTAATCTCCGGATTCTTCCAAACTTTGCTTCCTAAATAAGTAAGTTTCCCGTCAATATCTTTTGCTCCTAATTTGAAATCTGGCTTAGGCTGCCAATCAGCATACAAAGTTACAGTTTTCATTTTTTGTTTCTCCTTTTTTTATTTTAATTTAAAATTTACATTTTTTATTTTCTGTTTATCTTTCTGCAAGATTCCCTAATTATTAATTTAGGCTCTAATATTTCTTTTTTTTGATTAAATTCTCCCCCCTCTATTATCTTTAATAACATCTTTACTGCTAATGCCCCCATCTCCAGCATCGGCTGACGAACAGTAGTTAAGGGGGGGTAGACAAAAGAAGCCAAACGAATATCATCAAAGCCAATAATACAAAAATCTTCGGGAATATGATATTTTTTCTTTAGAATAACCTGTATAGCCCCTAAAGCCAGCAAGTCATTGGCTGCGAATATAGCAGTAGGTGGCTCAGCTAATTTTAAAAATCTCTTCATCACCTGATACCCGCCCTTTATTCTAAAATCACCTTCTCCTACCAATTCGTCTCTGTATTCAATTTCATATTTTTTTAATGCTAATTTGTATCCTTTTAATCTATTAAGTGCTGATCTTGTCTTAAGAGGACCGGTGATATGGGCAATCCTTCGATGACCCAACTTAATCAGATACTCGGTTACCATTATTCCTCCAGCCACATCATCGACAATAACACAATTCTTATCTAACCCTTCAATATTACGGGAAACCAAGATATAGGGAAATTTTTTCTTCTCCAACTCCAAGATACTCTTGTCTCTGATATGGGCCGTCCCCAAAATTAAACCATCAACTCTTTTTCCCCGCAATATTTCTAAATAGGTTCTCTCTTTTTTTAACTTATCATCGGTGTTGCACAATATGACATTAAAATTATTTTTATTTGCTGCGTCCTCCACACCTCGAGCTAACTCTGCAAAAAAGGGATTGGTGATATCCGGAATAAGCATTCCTAAGGTTTGAGTTCTTTTTGTCTTTAACCCACGAGCAATGGCATTAGGAGTATATCCTAATTTTTTAATTATCAAAAGAACTTTGTTTTTAGTTTTTTCACTTATCCGGGAATTATCATTTATTACCCGGGATACTGTGGAGGGATGAACCCCCGCTAAATTTGCCACATCCTTAATAGTAGGATTCATAATCTATTTTTATTCTTTCCTTTCTACTACCCGATTTTTTTACTTGGTTATTTTTACAAAACTACCCTTAGTTAGAGATTCTTTAGCGGCATATCCCATCTGGACAGAGATTTTGCCATCGAATCCACCCACTGGCGGTTTTGTATCCTCCTGAATACATTTAATAAATTCTTTCATTTCAGCTAAGTATGCTTCCTGATATCGCTCTGTAAAGAAATAAAGAGGTTTATCTGTCTTGGTATTCTCAGCGCTATTAATAGTTACTTCTGTCGGTGTTGGATTCCTTACCATTGCGCAGCCTTCTGAGCCAAATATTTCTATACGCTGATCATAGCCATAAACTGCCTTTCGACTGTTATCGATAGTTCCCCAGGCACCACCTTCGTATTTCAAAGTAACTATAGCGGTATCAATATCTCCTGCTTCCCCAATTGCCGGGTCAATCAAGCAACTGCCTACTGCCATCAACTCAACCACCTCTTGACCTAAAAGGAAACGGGCTATATCAAAATCATGAATCATCATATCCAAAAAGATTCCCCCAGATACTTTAACATAACTGATCGGTGGTGGTTCAGGATCCCTGCTAGTTATTCTTACTAAATGAGGGGTACCAATCGTTCCGCTTGCCACTAAATCTTTGACTTTTTTAAAACTGGGGTCAAAACGGCGATTAAATCCTACCTGTAATTTTATTCCCGCATTTTTAACTGCAGCTATAGCCTGGTCTATTTTATCTATATCTAAAGCAATGGGTTTTTCACAGAAGATATGTTTTCCTGCCTGGGCTGCCTCAGAAATTATCTGAGCATGGGTATCGGTAGAGGAACAGATAACTACTGCACCAATGTCGTTATTTTCCAATAAAACTCGATAATCTTTTTCAGCAATAGGTATTTCTAATTGCGATGCCACTTCCCTGGCACTCTTTTCACATATATCAGCAACTGCTAATACTTTTACTCCGGGAACCTGATACTTTAAATTACCTGCATGTAATCTTCCGATTCTACCCACACCAATTACACCTATATTAACTTTTTCCATAACCTACACTTCCTTTCTTCAATTTTTTAAAAGTAAATTTAATTTTCTCGAGTTACAATAATATCTTCAGGTGATAGATAAAAAGTTACTTCTTCTCCAACCTTAAAGTTGTATTTAGCATCGCTATTGGTTCGAATTTCCCAATTACCAACTTTAATTTTATAATCAATAATATTTCCTAAATA
>DAOUTX010000220.1 GCA_030668465.1 Atribacterota bacterium
AAATAACAACTTTACCCAAACTAATTGATTATTAATTCCTGGCTGCTTTACATTCAAATGGAGGGAAATTTCTTCATCCGGTTGTATCCCTATTCTAATGGCGTTGGGTTCCATTTTCTGGGCACTCCGGCCTAATAATTGAAGGGGTGGAAATTTAAATTGGATATAAATTTCAGTAAGGGTTTTAGGAAGTCGTTTCCCGGTTCGAACATAAAATGGAACATTAGCCCACCGCCAGTTATCAATGTAAAATTTACCGAAAAAAAATGTAGGTGTATTGGAATCAGGTGATACATATTCTTCTTGTCGATACCCGGTAACCGAATGATTTTTGATTTTTCCGGAACCGTATTGCCCACGAACCATACAACTCTCTAAATACTTTTCATCCATCATACGAATAGCATGAAAGACCTTGACTTTCTCATCACGAACATAATCAGGTTCAAATCCAACCGGCGGCTCTATGGCTACCAAAGCAATCAACTGCATGATATGGTTTTGAACCATATCGCGTACTACTCCGGTTTGTTCGTAAAATTTTCCTCGACCTTCAATGCCGATATCTTCTGCAACCGTAATCTGAACCTGACTAATATAATTTCTATTCCATAAGGGTTCAAATATAGTATTACTTAGTCGGAAAAAAAATATATTCTGGACCGTATCCTTTCCCAAATAATGGTCAATCCGATATACTTGCTCTTCTTCAAAGGCTTTTAAAACAAGTTTATTCAGCTTACGAGCTGTTTTTCTATCTTTGCCGAAAGGTTTTTCAACAATTACTTTTGAGTGAAAAATTCCCTTGCACAGATCAAATCTATTGAGTTGCTTAACTACAGGGATAACTACTTTGGGAGGAATAGCAAGATAGTAAATTATATTGGATTTGACCTCCTTTTTGTTAGTTATTGTCAATTGTAATATTTTAGGCTTAATTTTTTGATAAATCTCATTTTCGATCAAATTTCCAGAAATATAATAGAAATGTTCCAAAAATGCTTTACATTCGGACTTATTATAATTTTTCGGATTATATTTTTGAATAGCCCTTCGACAAAATTCACGATATTCTTTATCTGTCATCTCTGTCTGACCCAACCCTATAATTGAAAATTCCTCAATCAGCTCTTTTTCAAGGAAGAGGTGATAAAGAGCGGGAATTAATTTTCTCTGACTAAGGTCTCCGGTTCCTCCAAAAATAACCAGAAGAAAAGGACTCATGTCCAATTTATAAACTGGCGAATCACATAGTTTTAATGTTTGGTTAGCATAATAATCTATAGATTTGATTTTTTTATTCCGGGTTTCCATAAGACAGCTCCTTTCTATGTGTTTTTAACAATATAAAATAGAAATAAAAGCAGCACAAATTTTATATGAATTAAATGATTTCATGGCTGTATTTTTTCTCAATTTTCTCAATTTTATTAATTCTTCGAGTATGTCTCCCTCCCTGAAATTTAGCATTTAACCATGCCAATAATATTTTTTTTACCTTTTTCTTATCGAAAGGTCTTCCCCCTAAAACCAATACATTCGCGTTATTATGTTCTATGCTTAATATCGCTTCTTTTTCATCATGAACTAAAGCAGCTTTGATACCGGGAATTTTATTTGCAGCAATCGACGCCCCTATACCGGTTCCACAAGTGAGAATACCTTTCTTGGCAGGATTCTTTGCTACCCGCAAACCCAACTTTTCCGCAAAATCCGGATAATCAACATTTTTTGTACTGTCTGTTCCTATATCTTCCAATGCATATCCTAAATTTGTTAATTGCTCTTTGATAAATTCCTTAATTTCATAACCTGCATGATCTGCTCCCAATACAATAAACTTTTTTATATCCATTTTTCACCCCTCTTGTTAGCACAAAAATCATTGCTTTAAAAAAATAATTATTTGACTAGGAAGGATTTTCGTTTTTGCTCAATAGATTTTAACAAAGATTTACTTGATTCACTAATTTTCCTGATCTAACTATAGAATTTTTTTTCATCATAAAACTATTTCTCCTGTATTAATAAAGCTGTTCATGATTATATTCCTAAATACTTTCTGGTCCAACGCGCAATTGATTTATCCTGTTTCCCTTTTAGATCCTTTATCAGCCTG
>DAOUTX010000194.1 GCA_030668465.1 Atribacterota bacterium
AGTGAATACTTCTGAAAGAAAAATATACACCTATATGGGGATTTTACTTCCCGATTTAGGGAATGCAAGTTATTCTACCAGTGGCCAGTTAAGTCCTTTACTTAATGATCCTGAATTTACAACTATTGGCATAGGTACTCGAATATTTTTAGGTGGGGCACAAGGTTATATAGTTTGGGAAGGGACACAGTTTTATCCCCAAACAATAAAAGATGAAAGTGGAAAAAGCATCCACAAAGGTGGAACATTAGCAGTAATCGGAGATTTAAAAGAGATGAGTACAGATTATATTCGTGCTGCAGTTTTTAAAGGTTATGGAGTGACTTTGGTGGTAGGCATAGGAATACCAATTCCCATTTTGAATAGTGAAATAATGAAAAGTGTGTCTGTAAAAGATGAAAATATATGGACTGAGATAATTGATTATAGTTTTCCTCATTTAAAAAGGCCTTCTTTGGGCAAGGTAAATTATAAACAATTAAGGGAGGGGAATATTACCAGTCGAGGAAAAGATGTTCTCGTCTCCCCCCTTTCCAGTTATGCTAAAGCTCGAGAAATTGCCCAAAAATTAAAAGAAGAAATATTAAGAAGAAAGTTTTTATTACAGGAACCTATCCAGAAATTTCCGCAGGAAAGTAAGTTTAAACCCTTATTGGAAATTCATTAAAAGGGGTTTGATTCATCGAGTCGGCAAAGAACCGGGTCGGATAAATCCGACCTCTATTTAAAAAGCAATACTTTATACGAAAAAAGTTTTGAGTTTTGAACTAACGACTAACGACTATTCACTATCGATTAATTTATAATTAAAGGAATGATTTAAATGTTAAGCAAGAAAGTAATTTTTACGTTTTCTCCTCAAAATGTTGAGAGACCCGTAACCTATCAGCTGATAAAAGATTATAACTTGTGGGTAAATATTTTACAGGCAAAATTTGAACCAGGCTTAGGGGGGAAATTAGTTTTAGAACTCAAGGGAGAGGATAAGCAGATAAAAGAAGGCTTAAACTTTGTCAGGCAGATAGGTGTAGGGATTGAGCTATTAGAGCAAGAGGTATTATGGGATGAGAAGAAATGTATTGATTGTGGGGCTTGTATCTCTATTTGTCCGACCGGTGTATTATCTTTAGACAAAGAAACTTTTAAGTTAAAGTTTGATTACGAAAAGTGTATTGTTTGTGGTAATTGTGTAGAGGCTTGTCCTTTACAGGCAATTAAAGTCATTTTTTAAAAAAGATTAAAGTAAGCGAGAAGAAAAGCAATGATTTCTCCCCAAACTAATAAAATAGAATATAAAGAAAGGAAATATCGAAATTTAATTGAAGGAAAGGATTTAGTCCCTTTTCAAGTAAAGGAAGCAGAAAGCGATCTATATATAAGGGCAAATCAAGAATTAAGTTTCTATACCCGACAGATGCTTTCAAACTTTAGAGGACAGATAGAGAGCTATATCGATAGCCACCCCTTATTTAAAAGCACTCTTCTGCCCTATTCCCAGGATAAAAAGGCTCCCGAGATAATCAAGTCTATGATTCACACAACAGCCTTATGTGGAGTTGGACCTATGGCTGCAGTGGCAGGCGCAATAGCTGAATTTGTAGGGAAAGAACTTTTAAATTATTCTTCTGAAGTAATTGTGGAAAATGGTGGGGATATTTTTATTAAGAGCAATAAAGTGAGAAAGGTGAGTGTATTTGCGGGGAGTTCTCCTTTTAGCCAGAGAATTATTTTAAAGATAGAGGCAAAAAAGAATTATGTAGGGGTTTGTACATCTTCTGGAACAGTGGGCCCTTCTTTAAGTTTTGGGAAGGCGGACGCGGTTACTGTAATTTCTGATTCTGTTTTGCTTGCTGATGCTGCTGCTACGGCAGTAGGCAATATAATTAAAACCCGAAAAACTATAGAACAAGGCTTAATTTATGCCCAAAAGATAAAAGGTGTAAAGGGTGTAGTAATAATAAAAGATGATAAAATGGGTTTATGGGGAGATATTAATTTTACTGTGGTAAAGTAGAAAAAGATGATAATAATACCCTTGATGTATTTTTTTGCCTTAAAATAAGATTTTGTGGACTGATAAACTGATGAGGGTTGGGATGTAGGTGGACTAGACTGGGTAACTATTGGATTGAGAATTGGTAAATTGGTTAATTTAAAAATTAAACATTTTTTATCGAAAGGAGAAATACGATATTATGCTTACTAATAAAAAAGTTGCTATAATTGGAGTGGGAAAAATGGGGGAAACCCTTCTTAATGGCATGATTAAAAATAATTTAGTGAAGAAAGAAAATTTAACCGGAAGCAATGCCCGGGAAGAACATGAACATGCCCAAGAGATAAGCAAAAAATATGGCATTAAGACTTATATTAATAATAAAGAAATGATTTCAGGGAAAGATATAATTATACTTGCGATTAAGCCCCAGATGATGAAGAAAGTACTTTCTGATATCAAAGACATAATTTCCGAAAAACAGTTAATAATATCTATTGCTGCGGCTACCAGTACTAAATTTTTTGAGGAATGTTTGGAAAAGAATATCCCGGTAATCAGAGCTATGCCCAATACCCCTGCCTTAATTAATGAAGGTATGACTGTTCTTTGTCCGGG
>DAOUTX010000088.1 GCA_030668465.1 Atribacterota bacterium
AGAGGCAGCCGGTTATCCCCGGGCATATCGGGCAGTGGGAAACACCATGAGAAATAATCCCTTACCCTTAATTATTCCCTGCCATCGGGTCATAAAAAGTGACGGTGGTTTAGGAGGATTTTCCGGAAAAGAAGGGATTGCTTTAAAAAGGAAGATGATCGATTTAGAATCTGAAGGAAAATAAGAGGTAGGCAGAGATAGCGGAAAATTTAAAAATAAAAATAAAAATAAAAAGATGTAGTTTTATACTACTCCTATTTTAGTAAGAAAGAATTATTTAAATTAAAACCGTTTCCATATCTTTATCATCTTTATCGGCATAATAGGTGGCAAGCTTGGCTTGAATTTTAGATATAATATCTTCCAGAAGATAGGTGGGGGCTAAATTATATCGGACGATACTTTCATAAAAGATCAATTTAATAAGTTGGCTATGGGTTAGCCCTATTTTACTTGCCATAAAAGTTAAAGAACCAGTAATGGATAAAGCAGGCGTACCGTTTACATCTATAACATAGGTTTTTCCTGATTCATCTTCCATAATATCAATCCTAATAGCATCACTGGCTCCCACTGCGTCAAAGGTCTTAATTGCTATCTGGGCAAGTTTTTTAAATCTTTCATCATCCCGATAGATTATTTCAAATTTTTCTCTTATCTTATATTCTGTCTTTTTAGTGAAAGTATATCTGATGCCATGGTCTTTGGGGAAACCGATAATTGGCAAAATGTATTTTTTGGCTTTACTACCCAGGACTCCAACAGTATATTCTCTTCCGGGTAAATATTTTTCGATGATTAATTTTTCAGGGCCCAGTTCTTTTTTTAGACCGATAAACCTCTTTTTTAGTTCTTGCAGATTATGCACTACAGATTTTGGAGTAATACCTATACTGCCTCCTCCGCCGACCGGTTTTATCATCAGGGGAAATCCAATTTTGTCTATCCGGGAGAGTAATTTTATTTTATTAAACCGAAAATGAGTATCAAATATAAAATGGTCAGGAACCAAGATGTTGTTAACCTTGAGTTTATCATAAGTAATGTCCTTGTTGCGGCAGATTTCCATACTTTCGATACCGGAGAGGGCGCAGGGGATATAGTATTTGTTAAGTTGTTTACGGATCATTGCCGCACCATGCCCGCTATAAAAGGTATGAGGAATATCTTTATATCCTTCTGCCAGGACAAAAGCCAGATCAATAGGTTGATGTTTACTGATAAATTCGTCTAATTGCTCTGGCATAAGAAGGTCTAAAGATAAAATATTATTATTGGTCTTAATCAGAGCTGTGCGGATAGCATCTACGTCTTCTATAAGAATACATTCTCTAAAGAGTCCCTTACGTTCTCTCTGGTTTACCTGATTATAAGCAAATAAAATATTTTTTATCATATGCCCGGACCCTTTTTATAATATTTATTATATTCTATATATTTTTTTGAAGAATGGCCTATTTTTAAGACTATTCTTTATAGAACATTTTTTTTCGGGTATCCTATTTTAAAAATTAAAATAAGAAATGATTTTTGTGGTATTACAAGATAGATAAAAAGAGGTTTTGGGATTACTCTATAATTGTTACAGGATAAAACCTGTTAATATTTTATAATAAGATAATAAAAAATACAAATATATTAATATGATATCGAGCATATAGTATTAAGTATCGAGTTAAGAAAGCGAAAGAAAAGATAGAAAAAGTAGCATCCTTCTTCCTATCTAACTATCCCACTAAAATTTACATTAACTTACGCAGTACTAGTATGGTAACTTTTTTAAGTATTTTTTAAGAATAACATCTAAACCAAATCTTTTAACCACGGTTTATATAGAGATTCTAATTTACTTGTTAGATTTACCGGCTAATTTGTTAATTTTTTTAGCCTCTCCTATTACAATTAGAAAATCCCCTTTTTTTATTACGTCTTTTGCCCGGGGTGAGATATTAACGCCATCATTTCTTTTTATGGCTAAAACATTTATTTCGTATTTATTCCGCATGTCAAGTTCACTCAAAGTTTTATCTATAAATTCAGGCAAGGCTTCAATCTCGATAATATTATAATCAGGTTCCAGTTCGACATAGTCTTTAATGTTTGGAGTGATTAATCTTCGAGCGATTCTTGCACCCATATCTCTTTCGGGAAACACAACCTTATTCACACCAATTTTTTCTAAGACCTTTGCATGAAGATTATTTTGTGCTTTAGCGATAATATATTTTAATCCTACTTCTTTTAACATCATAGTTACCAAGATGCTTGTCTCTAAATTGGTGGCGATACTCACAATGGCTGCATCAAAATTTTTTACTCCCAATTCTTTTAAAACTCTTTCCTCGGTAATATCAGCCTGCACTGCTTGAGTTATTTTATCTTTTAAGGCATTTACTATTTCTTCATCATTATCTACTCCCAAGACTTCATGTCCTAATTCAACCAGGGTTGTGGCTACTGCAGAACCGAATCTTCCTAAACCAAGAACTATAAATTGTTTCATGAAAAATCCCTCCTTTTTAAAATTGACCAATTTACCAATTAAAATTACAGGTTACAAGTTTCTAATTGCAAGTTTACAGTTATCCGCTTCACGCTATCCGCTATTTTCTTAACGAGATACGATTCACGAGATACGAACTCATCCTACCATAATTTTCTCTTCAGGATATCTAATCATTTCTGGTTCACGTTTTTGAATTAATGATAAGGCAAGACCCAAAGGACCAACTCTACCGGTAAACATAGTGATAATAATTATAATCTTGCCAGCTATACTCAAAGATGAAGTAATGCCTGTTGATAATCCTACTGTGCCAAAAGCAGAAGCAACCTCGAATAATACTTTTATAAAATCCTCTCCTTCAACATAGGACAATAGAATGGTCATGATAATGACCAGGCCCAAAGAGAGCGTGATAACGGTTAAGACCTTGGGGATTATGTCCTGTGATATTCTTCTTTTGAAGATTTGGATTTCTTCTTTCCCTTTTAGCGAGGAACAGACATATAATATAAGTAAGCCAAAAGTGGTAGTCTTAACTCCTCCTCCGGTAGAACTGGGAGAGGCACCAATAAACATCAAGATAATAATTAAGAAAAGAGTAGCATTTTGCATGCTTCCGATATGGATGGTATTGAAACCCGCGGTACGGGCGGTAACTGATTGGAAAATTGAACCATATATTTTTTCGGGGAAATTCAAATCTCTTAAGGTAGAAGGGTTATTGGATTCTATAAAGAATATAATTATAAACCCGATTAGAATAAGGATAAGACTAATCCTTAAAGCTAATTTAGCGTGCAAGGAGAGGGTCCCGTTTTTTCCGTATTTAAAAAGTTCTAATAAAACTAAGAATCCGATCCCTCCCAATATAATTAAAATCATAAAAATAAGATTAATAATCAAATCTCCTTTATAGTGCATTATGCTATCTGAAAAGAGAGAGAATCCGGCATTACAAAAGGCGGAGATAGAATGAAAGACTGCCAGGTACAAAGCTTGTAATGGGGAATAGATTCTCTGCCAGCAAAGGAACAAAATAGCTGCCCCCAAAACTTCAATGACTGCGGTAAACATTAAGATGTATTTGGCTAATCGGACTAATCCTCCGATAGAAAATTGGTTTAAAGATTCCTGCATTATTAATCTTTGTCTTAAAGAGATTCTTTTTCCTACCAAAAAGGCAAACATTGTAGACATAGTCATTATCCCTAATCCACCACTTTGAAGAAGGATAAGTATAATTAATTGTCCGAAAGAAGAGAAATCCTTTCCGGTGTCCAGCACAATCAATCCGGTAACACAAGTGGCAGAAGTAGCAGTGAAAAGGGCATTGATAAAACCGATACTCTTTGTAGTGCTGGAAGCTGAGGGAAGGTTAAGCAGAATAGTCCCTATAGTAATTACCACTAAAAACCCTAATACTAATACCTGAGGCGGCGATAGTTTTTTTTCTTGAAAAGCCTTATTAAGTATTATGGCTCCTTCCTCCCGTTTTTCTAAATTTAGCTTTTAATTCAATTGTATAGGAATTCCCCTTTTCCGTAAACCTTATTCGTATCTCGCATCTCGTGAATCGTATCTCGTAAAACAAATAGAAGTCAGGAGACAGAATTCAGGAGTCAGAATAAAAAAAAAGAAAACCCACCCGTAACAAGCAATACGCAATACAAGAGAAAAAGTTTTGAGTTTTGAATTATGGTTTTGCGTTTTTAGCTTTAAGCTTTTCGCTGTATAAGGATAACTGACAACCGTGACTTTCCACTTGCAACTCTAATCTTGTATTTTCCTTACACTTATTACCCGCACCTATACACTAAACGCTCCACGCTCCACGCTAGGTTATATTCACTAACGACTAGTTTAATTATTTCCTCCAGAATTCTGGGACTATCAGAATTAAGACCGTATATATTTCCAATCGACCCAATAACATACAAAGAGTTAAAACAATTTTCCCCAAAGGTGGTATAACGGCATAGCTCTGAACCGGGCCAACCAGCCCAAGACCCGGGCCCACATTCCCTAAAGTGGCGGCAACTGATGCCATTGCACTGACTATATCCAGCCCCAATATAGTCATTATAAAAGAAGAGATAACAAAAACAAAGATATAAAGAAAGAAAAATCCGGTAATATTGCGCATCACATCTTCAGAAACTACTTTGTCTCCCAATCTAATCGGAGTTACCGCTTGGGGATGAATCAACTTACGAAATTCTCTATAGGCCTGTTTTAAGAGGAGGAGAACCCGAATATTTTTAATAGCCCCTCCGGTCGAACCGGCGCACCCGCCTATAAACATTAAAACTAGTAAAACACTTTTAGAAAATGCCGGCCATATGTCATAATCTGCAGTAACAAAACCAGTAGTAGTAGCTATAGATACTACTTGAAAAGAAGCATATCTTAGAGCGGTAAAGATTGAATTATAAATATAAAATCTGAGTTCTGTGGCAATAGCTAAGATTGAGAATAATATCACTCCACAATAAAAAAGAAATTCTTTATCCTTAATTAGGCTTTTTGGATTTCCATGAAGAACTTTGTAATGAAGAGTAAAGTTTGCTCCGGCAATAAACATAAAGACAATTATTATATTTTCAAAAGTAGGATTATCATAAGCACCCACGCTTAAGTTTCTTGGGGTAAATCCTCCTGTAGGCATGGTGCCGAACATGTGGGTAAGGGCATCAAACAAGGACATTCCGGTAAAATATAAACAAGCTACCTGTAAAACAGAAAATAATATATATACTGCCCAGAGAAGTTTAGCGGTCTCTTTAATTCTGGGCTTCAACCTATCCGGTTCCGGTCCAGGG
>DAOUTX010000048.1 GCA_030668465.1 Atribacterota bacterium
ATTGGTTCTTCAATTAAATAAGCTTTCCTTGCTCCAGCCTGCATAGCCGCCTCTATCGCTGCTCTTTTTTCTACTTCTGTTCCTCCCGACGGTACGCAAATTACTACCTGAGGACGGAACACCTTGCTGTTACCACAAACTTTTCTGATAAAATAACTCAGCATTTTCTCTGTTATCTCATAATCGGCGATAACTCCACTCTTCATGGGCTGAATAGCAATTATGTTTCCCGGTGTCTTTCCTAACATTTGTTTGGCTTCTTCTCCCACAGCTAAAACTTTTCCGCTATCTCTTAAAATAGAGACTACCGAAGGTTCCTGAAGGACAATTCCTTTCCCCTTCTGATAGATTAAGACACTTACGGTACCCAAATCTATGCCCAGACTTCTATCCATTCCTAGCATGTTTATTTTTTCCTCCTCTATTTAGTTAAATGGTTAGTTAGTTAACTAGCTAATTGGTTAACCAGCTAACTAGATAACCAAGTAACTAATTAACTAAATCACTCTTTCACTCTCTTAATATCTGCTCCTAAGGAATTTAGTTTTTCCTCTAACTTCACATATCCTCTATCTAAATGATATATTCTACTTAACTCAGTGGTTCCTTCTGCTACCAAACCTGCTAATATCAAAGCTGCTCCACCTCTTAAATCTGAGGCCATTACTGGGGCAGCACTTAATTTCTTTACTCCTTTAATAATAGCACTGTGCCCTTCTACTTTAATATCTGCTCCCATCCTTATCAAATCTCCGGTGTGAACGAATCTTTTCTCAAACACAGTCTCGGTAATAACGCTGGTACCCTTTGCTACACAGGATAAAGCCATAAATTGGGGTTGCATATCGGTGGGAAATCCAGGGAAAGGTAAAGTTTTAATATCCACTGCTTTAACTCTATTTAGTCCTATTACTTTAATCAAATTCTTTTCTAGCTCAATTCGTATCCCTGCTTCTTCCAATTTCACTATCAATGGTTTTAATAATAATGGATCAGCCTTTTCTATTAAAACATCTCCACCCGTGATAGCAGCTGCTATCATATAGGTACCTGCCTCAATGCGGTCAGGGATTATAGTATAATCAACTCCATGTAATTTTTTTACTCCTTCTATTTCAATTAAATCAGTCCCTAATCCTTTAACTTTAGCTCCCATCTTATTTAAGAAATGTCCTAATTCCACTACTTCAGGGTCTTTAGCTGCATTTTCAATTCTAGTTACTCCTTCTGCTAAACAGGCAGCCATCATTATATTTTCAGTCGCCCCCAAACTGGGGAAATCTAAGTATATATCGTCTCCTTTTAATTTATCAACTTTTGCTTCAATATAACCTTTTTCCACTTCAACTTGGGCACCTAAAGTTTCAAATCCCTTTATATGATAATCAACCGGACGAGCACCAATAGAACAACCACCGGGCAAAGATATCTTTGCTTTTTTTAGACGAGCCAAAAGCGGCCCCATCACTAAAATCGAACCTCTCATCATTTTAACCAATTCATAAGGGGCTTCGCAATTATTAAAATCATCAGAATCAATATAGAGGGTATTATCTCCTCTCCACTCTACTTTAATCCCCAATTTCCTTATAACCGCCGCCATAGTATCCACATCGGTAAGACGAGGGACATTCCTTAAAATACAAACATCTTTAGTTAATAAGGTTGCTGCCATAATAGACAAAGCTGAATTTTTTGCTCCGTCAATTCTTACAGTACCTTGTAATCTGTTTTCTCCTGAAATAATAAGCTTTTCTGGATCCAATTTTCTCCTCCTTTGTTTAGTTAATTGGTTACTTGGTTAGCTGGTTAATTGGTTGGTTAGATAGTTAGTTTTTAGTTTCCTATAAATCTTTATCTACTTGAATTTAACTAATTAACCATGTAACCAAGAAACTAGCAAACTAGTTTAATATTTTCTTCGAAAGGTTTTTTAATAATCCCCTTTTCAGTAATAATAGCCTCCACATATCCATGGGGCGTAAGATCAAAAACCGGATTAAATACTTTTACTCCCGTAGGGGCTATCTGCTTACCAAATATATGAGTGACTTCTTTAGCTTCTCTCTCTTCGATAGGAATTTCTCCCCCTGATTTTAACGATACATCAATAGTAGATATCGGAGCAGCAACATAAAAAGGGACTTTGTTTTCCCTAGCTAAAACAGACAAAGAATAAGTTCCGATTTTATTTACCACATCACCATTTCGAGCAATACGATCTGCCCCAACTATGATTAAATTTACCCTTTTTTGTGACATCAAAAAGCCAGCCATATTATCAGCAATCAGAGTAAAGGGAATTTTCTCCTGCATTAATTCCCAGGCGGTAAGCCTTGCCCCCTGTAATGCCGGTCTGGTTTCATCGACATAGATATGTATCTTCTTTCCATCTTTAAAGGCAGTACGAATCACTCCTAAAGCAGTGCCATGATCTACGGTAGCCAGAGCTCCTGCATTGCAATGAGTAAGGATACTGTCCCCATTTTTAATTAGTGAAGCTCCGTATCTTCCCATTGCCTTGTTTATCTCTATATCTTCCCGGGCAATATTTTTGGCTTCCTGTAAGATTATATCTTTTAATTCAAATAAATCAACATCTTTTTTTATATTAATCAAATTCATTATTCTCCCTAAAGCCCAAAAAAGATTGACTGCTGTGGGTCGAGTAAGGGCTAGGCAGTTTTTAGCTTTCTCCATATCTAAACTGAATTCTTTATTGGTATCTGCTTTTGAAGAATAAGCAGCAAGGGCTATGCCAAAGGCAGCCGCCACTCCAATAGCCGGTGCGCCCCTTATTTTCATCTTCTTAATAGCTTCTGCTACTGCTTGGTAAGTGGAACAATTAATTATTTCATATTTTAAAGGAAGTTTTCTCTGGTCAATAAGAAATACTTTCCCGTCTTTCCATTCGATAGTTTTCATCTTTCCCTTTCTTTTATCGTTAGTTGGTTACCTGGTTAACTAGTTAGCTGGTTTGATATTAATATATCAACTAATTAACCAGGTAACCAACTAACGATTTTAAATAAAATTAATAATTCCCAAACTGGCTAAAGTAACAATTACCCCGGCGACCATAACCCCTCCCAGTATTGTAGGGAAGGCGTACCAAAACCTTATGCCAAAAATAAATGCAGCAGCTGAACCGGTCCATGCTCCTGTTACAGGTAGAGGAACGGCTACGAAAAAAAACAAAAATAAAGCTCCGTATTTTTCGAATTTTCTTTCGGTATTCCGACGTGTTCTTTTAAAAAGCCATTCAAAAAATATATTAAAATAATGCCACTGACGTAAATATTCAGAAAAAGGTTTTAAAAAAAGCAATAAAAAAATTGCCGGAATTATATTCCCTAATACCGCAAATATATAAGCCGAAAAAACCGGCATTTTATAAATTGTTAGAGCTATCGGAATAGCCCCCCTTAATTCGGTAATGGGCAAAGCAGATAGAAGAGCTACTCTCAAACCATCATTAATCAATTTTTTCAATTACCTTCTTTACTAATTTAGTCATGACGGGCTCAGCATTAGACGCAATTTGTAAAATTTCTTCCAAGCTCACCCCTTCTATTACTCCATCTATGGCTAAGTCGGTAATGCAGGAAATTCCGAGTACTTTCATTCCCATATGATTAGCTACTATAACCTCTGGTACTGTGGACATGCCTACTGCATCTGCACCGATACTTATTAAAAATCTATATTCGGCAGAGGTCTCTAAAGTAGGACCGGTTAAACCTGCGTATACTCCTTCTTGCAATCTAATCTTTTCTTTTAAAGCCACTTTCTTAACTAACTCAATAAGTTTTTGGCTATAAGCCTCGGACATATCAGGAAATCTTGGTCCTAATTCTTCATCATTGGGTCCAATTAAAGGATTATCTCCAAATAGATTTATATGATCAGTAATAAGCATTAAATCCCCTCTCTTAAAGAAGCGATTCATCCCACCTGCTGCATTGGAAATAATAATTAAATCTGCACCTAAGTTTTTCATCACCCTTACCGGAAAGGTAACCTCTTTTAGACTATAACCTTCATAATAATGAAATCTACCCTGCATGGCAACTACTTCTTTATTGCCTAACTTTCCCAAAACCAGGTTTCCGCTATGGCTTTGAACTGTAGATACGGGAAAATTAGGAATCTCACTGTAAGGAATAATTTCTTTTTCCTTAATATCTTCTGCCAGTCTTCCTAATCCCGTTCCTAATATAATGGCAATCTCTGGTTTAATCTTACTTTTTTGATTAATAAATTCTACACTTTCTGTGACTTTTGCTTTTAAATCTTCCATCTCTATTGTTCTCTTTCCTCTATTCTTTAAACAATTTAGTTATTTAATTTATTGGTTAGCCGGTTTGCAGTTAAATTAGTCTACCGGTCCGCCGGTCTTCCAGTCAATTTAATTAACTAGTTTATCAGTAAGCTGACTAATATGTAATATGTGACCTGTTTTTGAAAATTCAGAACTATGGTCTTATTACTTATCACATATTACTCATTACTGTATTCTATACTCGATATTATCTTATCTTCTAACTACTGATTTTTATCTTTTATTTTCTTAACTAGCTAACCGGGTAACCAATTAACCAACTAACTAATCTCACGCGATACAAGATACGAATTTGGCTTCTATCTCTTTCCTTCTTCACTAAATACTATATACTATATACTAATTAGGCTTCTGGCTTCCTTCTTCTTCTCTCTTTACTATACGCTAAACGCTATACGCTCCACGCTATATTATGTTCTGGGAAATGCCCTATAATATTCCTCACTAACCCACTTTCTACTTACATGAGTATAAATTTGGGTAGTAGAAATATCTGAGTGACCCAACATCTCTTGAACTGACCTGAGATCTGCCCCATTTTCTAATAAATGAGTGGCTAAAGTATGTCTTAAAGTATGTGGAGTGACCTTCTTTTCTATCCTTGCTTTTTGGGCATATAGTTTTACCAGATAAAATATCCCCTGTCGAGAAATCCTTCCTCCCCGATTATTTAAAAATAAAGTATTCTCATCCGGATTTTTAACTAATTTTGGCCTTGATCTATCCAAATATAAATTTAAAGATTGATATGCTTTATTTCCAAAAGGAATAATCCGTTCTTTAGAACCTTTCCCCAGACATTTTAGCATACGATTTTCCATATTTAGATCATTAATTTTTAAATATATCAGTTCTGACACCCTTAGACCAGTAGCGTAAAATAATTCTAGTACGGCCTGGTCTCTTAACCCGAATTTACCTTTAAAATTAGCCTCATCTAATAAAAGATTTATCTCTCTTAAACTCAGAACATGGGGAAGCCTTTTGCTCACCCGGGGAAATTCAATCAGACTGGTGGCGTCTTCCTTGATAAATCCTTCCATCAATAAAAAACGGTAAAACATCTTTACTGCTACTAGATTACGAGAAATTGAATTAATCTCTAAACTTTTTCCCCTTAAATAAACAAAAAAATTATTGATCAAAACTTTATTGGTCTGATTAAAAGAACTAATTTTTTTCTTTTTTAAAAAAGTAATATATTTTATCAGATCATACTTATAAGAGATTATAGTATTTTGAGCTAAACCTCTTTCAATAGATAGATAATCTAAAAAACTTTCTAAAGTTTCTTCTAATTTCTTCATAATATTTACAAATCCAGAGATTCTGGTACTTAGATAACATTTAGTGCCTGGCACAAAATGTTACCTCCTAATATTCTACCGTTAAATCTGAAGGAACAATTTGAATCCAAACATTTCCCGGAGTTAAAGCTATTCTATTCCCTTCTCCGTCTAAAAATAGGGTTCTTGCTCTCAGATCCGGCTTTTCCCAGGTAATTTCTGTTGAGTTACCTTTAAAAAATAATAATCCTGTTCCCTTACCAACAAAATCTATCGACAGTCTCCCCTCTTCGTCAATAATTTTTGTTCCGGCAAATTGAATTATAATATTATCTACCGCTAACTGCTCTTTGGTCTTGGCATCTATGTGAGGTTCGCCGTTCATAAATCTTAAATATTTCATCGATTCGGGTAGGTACTTATAACTAACCGTATAGTTGCTATTGTAAGGGATTGCTATATAATCAGTTTCTCTACCAGTTAAGATTTCATTTCTATCAATTTCAAATTGATATTCCTGCTTTTTTATCATCTCGATATAACCCAATTTATTGGCTTCTTTCCTCAATTTTATGGTAGAGGTATATAAATTGTGAGGTGGATTCCGGTCTTGAGACCTCCAGAAGGGCTGAAAATCTACAAACTCATTTATATCATCTATCTTCTCTTCTTTAATAAAATTATATGCTTCTTCACTTCCACCCACATGGACATAAATCGCCTGATGCTCTAAAGATTTACTAACAAAATAAGGTCTTGCACTTCTTATAGGTCCAACTTCTTCGGTGTCCTGGTCATAATAAATAGCTAAAAATCTGGTAATTCCCCCTTCCGCTAAAGCTTCATAGACAATATTAGCTTTATTCAAGCCGCTTTGTGGCCTGGATCCTTCTGAATTTTCTACCATAATAGAAAGTGGTCGGCTGCCAAAAGGAGATTCTTTCTCCTTTACTTCCGGCAGAGTAGTAATTTCTCCTGGGTTTACCACAGTACCATAAGTTGCTTCGATATTTTCTTCTTCTTTTTCACCCAAATTAACTTGGAGCTGTGATTCGCCCGGTTCGAATATCTCTCCCTTCACTTCTTTCCTGCTAGTTATAGTCTGTTTAAAATATTCAGTAGAAACACTTATGTCCTCTCCTAAAGATTCTTTAGTTTGAGTTGGAGGAACCACTGACACTGGCTCAGTTTCAATCTCAGGAGTTTTAACTTCTACCTTTGGTGCTCCCTCCGTTAATTCTTCCTTGCTTACTACTTTTGTTTCAGTTGTCTCTTCTTTTATCTTGGGTGGTTCAGGCGAAATCGGTTCAGCTTTTGGTTTAACTTCCAATTGAGCAATGGTTTTTTCCTCGGTAATCTCTGGTTTCTTAGATACCGGCTGTTTTGGTGCTGGAATTTCCACCAGACTAACCAAGATAATCTCCTCTTCTGGTAAGGGTCCGGTAAAGTCAAAGGCGATTATATTTCCAAAAGCATATAATAATATAATATTAAGTATGATAGAGATTAAAAATGATCTCCCTAAAAAACTTTTCTTGCTCTGTTTTAAGCGTTTTGTTCTATATCTATTTATAGGCACGAATTATTTACACCTCGTTATCAATTGTCCAATTAACCAATTAATTTAGTTTGCCAGTTACCCTGTTTACCGGTTAACCAGTTGGCCAATTCTCTATTTAATTTAGTCTACCAGTCTTCCGGTCTACCAATCTGCCAGTCTCACAATCAATTTAGTTAACCAGTTAAATTAGTCGTTAGTTCAGAATTAGCGTATAGCGTACGGTATATAGCGTATAATTTTGGATTAATAAGATGCTTATCCTAATTCCTGATTAAATTAAAAATTTAAAGCGAAAAGCCATAATTCAAAACTCAAAACTTTTTCATGTAAAATATTGCTTTTATTGTAGGGGTCGGATTTATCCAACCTGAGTTTTACTTGAAACGTGCAATCCGTAACTTGTCACTAATTACTCATTACTTATTACTGTATTCTACCCGCTCTACGCTATTTAAATATTCTGGCTCCAATTTCTTTCTTTCTTCACGATATACGA
>DAOUTX010000067.1 GCA_030668465.1 Atribacterota bacterium
GGTTTTGGAAGCGGAAAGACGGAAATTGCCATTAATTATTCCATATATTACAAAAAAAAACACAATCAGGTTGCTATTGTAGATTTAGATATTGTTAATCCGTATTTTAGAACTCGAGAAGCAAGAGATGTCTTAAATCTTAAAGGCATAAAAGTGATTTCCCCTGAAGGTGAGATGGTTTATGCTGATTTACCCTTAATTTCACCCGAAACAAAAGGTTTAATCCAGAATCCAGATTGTCATCTAATTCTTGATGTGGGGGGAGACGATGTAGGAACAGTCGTTTTGGGGAATTTTAAATCTTTCATTAAAGATTTAGATTATGAAATGCTGCTGGTAGTAAATTCTTACCGACCTCTTACTCAAAGTGTACCTCAAATCCAGCAAATGGCTCAGGAAATAGAAAATTCATCTCGATTGAAGATTAGCGGAATTGTTAGTAATCCTAATTTAAGTGGACAAACAGATGAAAAGATAATTAAAAAGGGTCACATCTTGATAAAACAAGCATCTCAAAAATTAAATTTACCCATTAAATTCATCTGCATAGATGAACGGTTTTCTCAAAAATTTAAGCAGGAAAATTTCGAAGAATCAATATTTTATATAAAACGTTTTATGCATTTACCGTGGAATTAAGCTTCAAAAAAGGAGAGGAAAAAGAATATGGCAAAAATTGTAGTTGATGAAGAAAGGTGTAAGGGGTGCGAATTATGTATTCCCGCTTGCCCTAAACACATTATGGTTATGTCTAAAAAATTTAACAAAAAAGGTTACTACCCAGCTAAGCAGGTTAAACCGGAAGAATGCACTGGTTGCGCTTTTTGTGCAATGGTTTGTCCAGATATCGCTATTGAAGTATTTAAGTAAATTAGTCGTTAGTGAATAGTGAATAGTCGTTAATTTCAAATACAAAATGCAAGATAAACAATTAGAGCTCTTAAGCACAACAATTTTATCCATAATAGACTTGCCCTGTTAAGTGAGTATCTACTAAACAAGGCTTACAGAAAAAGGAAATTTCTATAAAATTAAATTATTATCAAGGAGGCTGAAAAATGGGAGAAAAAATCTTAATGAAAGGAAATGAAGCTATTGGAGAGGCAGCAATTCGTGTAGGATGCCATTTTTATTTCGGTTATCCGATTACCCCTCAAAGCGAATTAGCTGCCTATATGTCTAAAAAATTACCCAAGATTAAGAATGCAGCTTTTATACAAGCTGAAAGTGAAATAATAGCAATAAATATGGTTTACGGAGCCGCTTCCACAGGAGCAAGAACCATGACTTCATCCTCGAGTACGGGAATCAGTTTGAAGCAAGAGGGAATTTCTTTTATTGCCTGCGCTGAATTACCATGCGTAATAGTAAATATGCAGAGAGGAGGCCCAGGATTAGGAAGTATACAGCCCGGACAAGCTGATTATTTTCAAGCTACCAAAGGAGGAGGACACGGTGATTATCATTTAATCGTCCTTGCTCCGTCTTCGGTGCAAGAGTTGGTAGATTTAACCATGGATGCTTTTGATTTGGCTGATAAATATACAAATCCCGCAATGATATTAGGAGATGGACTTATAGGACAAATGATGGAATCTGTAGAGTTTAAGGAAAGAAAAAAAATTGATTTGCCAGATAAAAAAGGATGGATTTTAACCGGGTGCAAAGGAAGAAAAAAATATTGTATTGTTCCCTTTAATATGGATCCTTATGAAATGGAAAAAGTGAATTTTAAAATTCAGGAGAAATATAATAAATTAAAAGAAAGAGAAGTTAGGTATGAAGCAGTTAATTTGGATAACGCTGACTTAATAATAGTTGCTTACGGAACAGTAGCTCGGATTGCTAAGACGGTAATCCAAAATGCAAAAAGTGAAGGAATTAATATCGGATTAATCAGGCCAATTACTTTATTCCCTTTCCCCGAGAGTATAATTGCTGAGGCTTCCAAAAAGGTAAATAAGTTTTTAGTAGTTGAAATGAGCTTAGGCCAGATGGTAGAAGATGTCAAATTAGCAGTGAACGGTAAAGCAGAAATTAATTTTTATGGTAGAGTAGGCGGGGTTGTACCTACACAAAGTGAAATTTTGAACGAAATAAAAAAATATTTAAAATAGATTAGTTACATTTCAGATTATATTACGGAGGTGTATAATAATATTATGAAGAAAGTTTTTGGTAGACCCAAATCTTTAACCAAAGATCCTTTTACTTATTGTCCGGGATGTCATCATGGCATTGCCCATCGCTTAGTGGCTGAAGTTTTAGATGAATTTGGGATAAGAGAGAAAACTATAGGAATAAGCCCGGTAGGTTGTGCAGTATTTACCTATGCGTTTTTTGATTGTGATATGATTTGTGCAGCGCACGGGAGAGCCCCTTCTGTAGCTACCGGAATGAAAAGATCAAAACCAGATTCTATTGTATTTACTTATCAAGGAGATGGAGATCTTGCCGCTATTGGTATGGGAGAGATAGTACATACTGCTAACCGAGGTGAGAGTATTACGGTTATATTTATAAATAATGCTATTTATGGAATGACCGGTGGACAGATGGCACCCACTACTTTAGTGGGACAGGTAACTCAAACCTCTCCTTATGGTAGAGACCCGAAAACTATGGGGTATCCTATAAAAGTAGCGGAGATGTTATCTACTCTAAAAGGAGTTGCTTATATTTCTCGGGTAGCCTTATCCAAGCCCGCCTACGTGTTGAAAGCAAAGAAAGCTATAAGAAAAGCTTTTCAATCACAGATAGAGGGCAAAGGTTTTTCTCTGGTTGAAATTCTATCTACGTGTCCTACTAACTGGGGGTTAAGTCCGATTGAAGCAAGTAAGTGGTTGGAAGAAAATATGATTCCTTATTATCCATTAGGAGAATTTAAAACTCCCGAGGAGGTGTCTTGAATGTTAGAGAGAATGATTATTTCAGGATTTGGTGGTCAAGGAATTATGTTAATGGGCAGATTATTGGCTTATGCTGCCATGTTAGAAGGGAAAAATGTTGCCTGGATGCCTTCTTATGGACCAGAGATGAGGGGAGGAACAGCAAATTGTACAGTACTTATTTCAAAAGAGGAGATCGGATCTCCAATTGTATCTCATCCCAAAACATTAATTGCTATGAATCAACCTTCGTTAGATAAATTTGAACCAAATGTAAATGAGGATGGATTGATTATCTTGAATGATTCATTAATAGAACGTAAATTAAGCAGGAATGATGTTAATGTGATAAGGATTCCTGCAGATGATATTGCTGATAAGCTAGGTAATTCAAGGGCAGCCAATATGGTAGTTTTAGGTGCTTATGTTAAAAAATCAGGAGTCGTAAAGATGGAAACCATATTTAAGGCCTTAGAGAAGGCTTTGACCGGACGTAACCAAAAATTAATGGATATAAATAAGAAAGCTTTGAAGCAAGGAGCAGAATTAGTAAAACAGTGATAAAATAGCTTCATAGTTTATGGGCGATGTGTATATACTATTCTGGATAGAAGTACATATCCCTGTTAAAACTAAAAATTCCAAGCGAAAAACGAAAAACCATAATTTAAAACTAAAAACCTATATAGCGCGCAGTGGGTAGCGTTAAGCGTATAGGTCTGGGATAAATCATTTATCAAATTAAAAACGTAAAGCGGAATATGCAAAGTCATAATTCAAAATTTAAAACTTTTTAATAAAGGACTACTATTAATGTAGGAGTCGAATTTATCCGCCCTACATTTGTTTGTATAATAAACGCTTCTTGTTATACACTAAGATATAATATATGTAATACGATATACGATATACTAATAAAGAAAGGGGATAAATTAATGGTGAACGAAAAAGGGTTGGTAGAATCTTTTATGGAATTAGTTAGGATAGACAGCATATCTAGGGAAGAGAGGAATCTGGCTGACTTTTTAGTAGAAAAGTTAGAAGATTTAGGATTAGAAGTTATAGTTGATCAAGCCGGTGAAAAGGTAAAATCTAATAGCGGAAATATAATAGCTCGTTTTAAGGGAAATATTAAGGAGGCAACTCCTATTATGTTTTCCGCTCATATGGATACAGTTGTCCCGGGGAAAAACATTAATCCCCTTTGCGATGGAGAAAAAATTGTAAGCGATGGAAAAACAATTTTAGGAGCAGACGATAAGGCAGCAATTGCCGCTTTATTAGAATCACTGCATATTATTAAGAAAAAAAATATTTCACATGGTGATATAGAGATTATATTTTCCATTTGTGAAGAAGTAGGCTTAAAAGGGGCAAAAAATTTAGATATCTCCGAGCTAAATGCCCGAATGGCTTTTGTTTTAGATGCTGGTGGTCGGATTGGGAAGATTTATACTACGGCACCATCTCAGAATTCTCTGGAAATTATTATTCATGGAAAATCTGCACATGCCGGTGCAAATCCCGAAGAAGGTATTAATGCTATCCAGGTAGCCGGATTTGCTCTTTCCCGGATGAAGTTAGGTCGGATAGATGAAGAGACTACGGCTAATATTGGAGTTATTTCCGGTGGTAATGCTACTAATATTGTTCCTGATAAGGTCACATTAAAAGGAGAGGTCAGGAGCAGAAAAGAAGAAAAATTGGAAAAATATACTGAAAAATTAAAACAAATAATCGAAGATACTGCTCAGGAATTTAAAGCAAAGACGGAGATAAAGATTAATAAGGAGTACCGTTGCTACAATTTGTCCCCTGATGATCAAGTAGTTAATATATCAATAAAGGCAGCAAAAGATATAGGATTACAGCCATTATTATGTCCTAGCGGAGGGGGGAGCGATGCCAACGTATTTAATAAGAAAGGTTTCCCCTCAGTTGTTTTAGCAGTGGGCATGGAGAAGGTTCATACTTTGGAAGAATATATCCTTATTAAAGAATTAAAAAATACAGTAAAATATATTCTGTCTATTATAAATACTGTAGCCTCAGGAGAATAATTAGATGAATAAAGAGGATTCTTTAGAAGAGAAAACTTTATCTTCCACTTATATCTATCAGGGAAAAATTATCAGCCTTCGTCAGGATAAAGCAAAACTTCCTGACGGTCGGGAGACTGTTAGAGAAATAGTTGAACATCCCGGGGCAGTAGTTGTTTTAGCTTTGACTGATGATAATAAGGTAGTAATGGTTAGACAGTTCAGAAAACCGGTAGATGAAGTTTTATGGGAACTACCAGCGGGGAAAGTTGAACCAGGAGAAGATCTGAAAAACTGTGCCCTAAGGGAATTAGAAGAAGAGACCGGTTATTATTCCCGGAAGATTAAAAAACTGATAACTTTTTTCTCTACCCCCGGTTTTTGTAATGAAAAACTTACCCTCTTTTTAGCAGAAGATTTAGAGGAAAAAAATAAAAATGAAGATACTGATGAATTTATTGAAGTTGAACTAATCAAACCAAACGAAGCCCTAAAATTGGTACAAGAAAATATTATTAAAGATGCTAAGACGATTATTGGAATATTATACTTAGTATCAAGTAAAAACAGTATCGAGTATTGAGCATATAGTATCGAGTCAAAAAAGAAAAAGAAAAGAAAGATTTAAGATAGTATTATATAGTATATAATGAAGAAAGAAGAAGACAGAAGCCAGTATCCGGAAGCCAGAAGCAAGGGCGTATTGCATAAGCCCTTGCAACTAAAAACCAACAATAAAAACTAAAAATCAGTAATTATCGACTGAATTGACTGATAGACTGGAAAATCGTTAGACTGGAAGATTTTAAAGGAATTGCAAATGAAGAAGTATTTCATGGATTTCCATGTGCACATTGGTAGAAGCAACAGTGGAGCTCCTATAAAAATAACTGCTTCCAGAGATTTAACTTTTGCCAACATTGCCCGGGAATGTAAATACAGAAAAGGGATTGATATTGTAGGTATTGTTGATTGCGCTTCACCTGAAGTAATTGATGATATTTCCCAGTTAATTAACAACGGAGAAATGAAACCTTTAAAAGAAGGTGGCTTAATTTATCAGGACAAAGTAACTGTTATTTTGGGCTCAGAAATTGAAACCAAAGAAAAAGGTGGAGGGCATTCCCATCAAATAGCCTATTTCCCTTATTTTGAAGATATAAAAGAATTTAGCAAGGCACTATCTCTGCTGGTTACCAATGTGAGTTTAAGCACTCAAAATTGTAAAATTAGTGCTCAGGAAGCCTTTCAAATTATAAATCAGATTGGGGGGATTTTAATCCCCGCCCA
>DAOUTX010000230.1 GCA_030668465.1 Atribacterota bacterium
AATCCAGCCTACGATTACAGTAAAATATTTGTTATAATGATTTTAGAAAGGAAAAAAGTTTGTGATACGTACAAAAAAAATTACCCCATGGTTGTATATATCCCCGGCAGCATTTCTCTTATTCTTTTTTTTAGTCTATCCTTCAATTAACACAATATATATTTCTTTTTTTAATTATAATTCAGAAATATTTATAGGCATTAAAAATTATATCTATTGTTTTACAAATGAGATTATGCTTGCTTCCTTTCGGAACAATGCTTTATGGATAGCATTGTTTGTTCCTCTAACTGTTTTTTTAGGATTGATTATAGCTATATTATTAGATAAAGTTAAATATGAATCGATTGTAAAGTCGCTAATATTTATGCCTATGGCTATTTCCTTCGTTGGCGCGGGAGTAATTTGGAAGTTTGTTTATGCTTATAGACCGATTTCGTCTGCTCAGACTGGCATTCTTAACGCAATTCGTTCATTTTTTCAATTAGAACCCTTACCCTGGCTAATTATTAGGCCCTGGCTTAATAACTTTTGTTTAATTATGGTAGGGGTATGGATATGGACTGGATTTTGTATGGTAATATTATCCGCGAGTTATAAAGGCATACCCCGCGAACTATTGGAAGCAGCTCGGGTAGACGGCGCCACCGAATTTAGAATATTCTGGAAAATTATTTTGCCTTTGATGAAACCCACCCTTGCAGTAGTAGCTACCACTATGACTATTAATGTTCTTAAAGTATTTGATATTGTCTACGTAATGACCAATGGAAATTTTAATACAGAAGTTATTGCGAACCGAATGTATAAAGAGATGTTTATTTTTAGAAACTATGGAAGAGCAAGTTCTATTGCCGTTCTTCTACTTTTAATTATTATTCCTATGATAATTATAAATATCCGTCGTTTCAGAGAACAGGAGGCTATAAGATAATGAAGAAAAATACCATATCATTTTCGAGTAGCTCACTTCATCTGATAATAATTATTACTGCTTTTATATGGGTACTTCCAACCATTGGACTATTAATAACTTCATTTAGACCTCCTCCTGATGTAGCAGCGTCCGGTTGGTGGACTGTATTTGAACACCCTTTTAATTTTACCTGTTATAGCCTGGAAAATTATCAAAGGGTTATTGCAAAAATTGGTCTGGGAGAATCTTTTATAAATACCCTTTTAATTACTATTCCTTCCACTATAATCCCAATATTAATTGCTTCTTTTGCGGCTTATGCCTTTGCCTGGATGGAATTTCCGGGACGCAAATTAATATTTATATTTTTAGTTGGTTTATTGGTGATTCCTCTTCAAATGACTATGATACCTATTCTCCGTATTTTTAGCAATTTGGGGATTGTGGGTACTTTTCCGGGAATATGGTTAGCTCATACCGGTTATGGACTCCCCCTCATGACTTATTTATTATATACTTTTATTTCCAGTCTTCCCAGTGAATTGTTCGATTCTTCATCTATAGATGGAGCTACTCCTTTTCAGATATTTATTAAAATAGTAATGCCTCTTTCTGTTCCCGCACTTGCTTCCGTTACTATCTTTCAGTTCTTATGGGTTTGGAATGATCTTTTAGTAGCCCTGGTCTATTTAGGGGGAACGCCTGATGTTGCTCCGCTTACTGTACGTATAAGCGCATTGGTCGGTTCTTATGGCCAGGATTGGGAACTGCTTACTGCCGCTGCCTTTGTCTCTATGGTCCTTCCTTTAGTTCTCTTTTTAGGATTACAACGCTATTTTGTAAAAGGTATTTTGGCCGGCTCAGTGAAAGGATAAAATTAATTTGCTAAATAGCAAATTAATTTAGTTACCCAGTTAACCGGTCTCCCAATCAGTTGTGTAATAT
>DAOUTX010000041.1 GCA_030668465.1 Atribacterota bacterium
CTTTCGATAAAAATTTAAAGACTATATATGGAGTTGATCCGGAAAGAGCAGTTATAGTTCTTGAAAATGAAGGAGCAGATGGGATAGGGGCTAATTGTGGGACTGGTCCGGAAGTTTTGTATGAAATCTTGAAAATAATAAAGAAGACAAGTAAGACTTATTTGATAGTTGAGCCTAATGCGGGAATGCCTGAATTGATTAAGGAAAAGGTAGTATATCCTACATCACCAAAAATAATGGCTGAATATACTGAAAAATTTGTTAAGTTAGGATTAAATTTAATTGGTGGTTGCTGTGGTACAACACCTTTACATATTAAGGCAATGTCGGATAAAATAAAAAATAAATTATAACAATTATTACTCCAACGTTCAGAAATATAATAAACATAAGTAGGTAATAAGGGAAGAAAAAATTCATCAAATCCCAAGAATCGTTAGTATGAGTGTAAAATTTAGTGATGCAGTTAAGAAAGAAATGTCAGAGGGGGAACTAGAAAGACTTTCCCGAAGATATATCTATAAGATTTCATCTGTTATCGGCCCTAAAAAAGATATTCCTGCGCCCGATGTTTATGCTACCCCAAGATTATGGGTTGGTATATAGATACATATAATAAACTTAATGGGAAGGCAAATTTTTCCACTATAACCGGGAAACCTTTAGAATTATGGGGTTCAAAAGGGAGAAGAGAAGCAACAGCTCGTGGTTTATCTTATACATTAGAAGTAGCTACCAAACAGCTGAATATCAATCCCTCAGGGGCTACAGTGGTAATTCAAGGGTATGGGAATGCCGGTTCAATCTCTGCAAAATTACTTCATGAGCAAGGATATAAAATTATTGCGGTCAGTGATTCCAAAGGGGAGTTTTTGTAATTCCTGATTTTTTTGCTAATTCTGGTGGTGTTACCGTACCATATTTTGAATGGGTTCAAGGTCTTTATGGGTATTTCTGGGATGAAGAAAGAGTGAATAGAAGATTAAAAAATGATAGTAAAGGCTTTTAATGAAGTGTTAAAAGTTGTCCAGAATAAAAAGACAGATAATCGTACTGCGGTCTACATATATGCTATATCACAGGTAGCGGAAGCAATGAAAGCACGGGGAATCTGGCCTTAATTTATGATATAATTTTATTGATGCAATTAAAAAGCCTAATTAAGTTAAAGGAGCGGATATAAATGAAAAAAATAGAATTCAGTAATCGTACCAATCTTATAGAGCAGGCAGTTTATAAATTTAACCTTCAGGATATATCAGAACCCAATCTTTATCGGGAGATATTTCCATACAAAGAGATACCAAAAGTAACCTTTAACCATAGACTTGTTCCGATGTTTATTCCAGAGGAGATCTGGATTACGGATACTACTTTTAGGGATGGCCAACAATCCAGAGCTCCCTATAAAGTAAATCAGATAGTAAAGATTTACGATTATTTACACGAACTTGATAACGATTCTGGGATTATAAGGCAGACAGAATTTTTTATTTATTCCAAAGGAGATAGAGAAGCTGTAGAAAAATGTCTAAGCAAGGGGTACAAATATCCTGAAGTGACAACCTGGATAAGGGCCAAGGAAGAGGATTTTAAACTGGTTAAGGAGATGGGTATAAAAGAGACAGGCATATTAGTCCCTTGTTCTGATTATCATATATTTAAAAAACTCAATCTTACTCGGAAAAAAGCAATAGAATTATATATTTCTGTTGTAAAATTAGCCCTAGAGAATGGAATAATTCCCAGGTGTCATTTTGAAGATATTACTCGGGCTGATTTTTATGGTTTTGTTGTCCCCTTTGCCAATGAGCTTATGAAACTTTCTAAGCAGGCGAAAACTCCTATTAAGATAAGAGCTTGTGATACTTTAGGTTTAGGCGTTTCTTACCCGGGAGCAGCTTTACCGCGATGTGTCCGAGGCATTATATATGGGCTTAGACATTATGCTGAGGTACCCTCAAAGTGGATAGAGTGGCATGGACATAATGATTTTTATAAAGTTGTAACCAATTCCACTACAGCCTGGCTTTATGGAGCCTCTTCAGTAAACACTTCTCTTTTAGGGATAGGTGAAAGAACTGGGAATTGCCCTATGGAAGCAATGGTTATTGAATATGCTCAACTTAGAGGAACGACAAAAAATATGAAATTGGAAGTTATTACTGATATAGCCAATTATTTCGAAAAAGAGCTTAAATATCGAATTCCATCTCGAACTCCTTTTGTGGGGAGGAATTTCAATAGAACCCGGGCAGGAATTCATGCTGATGGAATATTAAAGGATGAAGAAATTTATAACATATTTGATACAGAAAGGATATTGAATAGACCTGTGGTTGTAGCAGTTGGTTCGCATTCAGGGCTGGCTGGGATTGCTGTTTGGATAAACAAATATTTTAAGCTTGGAGAAAAAAGAAGAATAAACAAAAGAGATCCGATGGTTTTAAAGTTAAAGGAATACATTGACAAAGAATATGCAGAAGGTAGGGTAACTAGTTTTAGTGATGAAGAACTGGAATCTTTAATAACCTTCTCCATTGAAGGAAGAGGACAGGGTAAGGGTGAAACGCCCGGTTTCGGTTCATCGGACCCGTAAGGAATCGGGTCGGATAAATCCGGCCCCTATACAATTAAGGGCAAATAGTTTATTAGAAAAATAGTTTTGAATTTCGAATTATGGTTTTCATTTTAAATTTTTAGCTTATATGCTAAACGCGTATGCTGTAAGCGATAAAGGAGATTTTTAAGTTGCAATTTACGGTTGCACAAAAGATAATTAGTGAACATTTGGTAAGCGGAAAGATAATTTCAGGAGAAGAAATAATAATAAGTATTGATCAGACACTTACCCAGGATGCTACCGGAACAATGGTCTATTTACAGCTTGAAGCACTTGGAGTTAATAAGATAAAGACAAAAAAATCTGTAGCATATATTGATCATAATACTCTTCAAACAGGACCAGAAAATGCTGATGATCACCTTTATATCCAGACTGTAGCGAAGAAATATGGGATATATTTTTCTAGGCCAGGTAATGGTATATGTCATCAAGTTCATTTAGAAAGATTTGCAGTTCCAGGGGAAACTCTTTTGGGTTCGGATAGCCACACACCTACAGCTGGTGGTATGGGAATGTTGGCTATAGGAGCAGGTGGAGTTGATGTGGCGGTAGCTATGGCCCAGGGAGAATATCATTTTACAATGCCTAAGATAGTAAAGGTAAATCTTACAGGAAGATTAAATCCTTGGGTTTCAGCAAAAGATATTATACTTGAACTTTTAAAAAGATTAACTGTTAAGGGCGGAGTTGGCAAGATATTTGAATATGCTGGTGAGGGTGTAAAGAGCTTATCTGTTCCTCAAAGAGCAACTATTACCAATATGGGAGCGGAATTAGGAGCAACGAGTTCTATATTCCCCGGTGATGAAATAACTTTTGAGTTTTTAAAGGCTCAAAAGAGAGAGAAGGATTATTTAGAAATTCAAGCCGATGAAGGGGCAATTTATGATGAAGAGATAGAGGTAGATCTTTCCCAATTAGAACCTCTGGTGGCATGCCCTCATAGCCCAGATAAGGTAGTGTCCATATCTTCTATAAAGAATATTAAGGTCGATCAGGTAATTATTGGGAGTTGTACAAATTCTTCATATAGCGATTTAGTGAAGGTGGCAAGAATTCTCGAAGATAAAACTATAGCAGAACATATTTCTTTGGCGATAGCTCCAGGGTCAAAACAGGTTCTGGCTATGCTTGCTCAAAATGGAACCTTAGCATCATTAATTATGTCAGGGGCAAGAATTCTTGAGTGTGCCTGTGGCCCATGTATTGGCATGGGACAATCTCCGCCCACAGATAGTGTATCCTTAAGAACTTTTAATCGTAATTTTAAAGGAAGATCTGGTACACTCTCTGCAAAAGTTTACTTAGTAAGTCCCGAAGTTGCTGCGGCATCAGCAATTACTGGTTATCTTGCTGATCCAAGGAAGTTAGGAGTACCTATTGCAGCTGAGGGACCAAAGGTGTTTCTGAGAAATGATAATCTAATTGTGCCACCTACCGAGAATCCCAGTGAGGTGGAAGTGATAAAAGGACCCAATATAAAGCCATTTCCAATGGTTAAGTCTTTAAGTCCAGAGGTTCAAGGAAAAGTTTTAACAAAAGTAGGGGACAATATCACTACAGATCATATAATGCCTTCAGATGCGAAGCTCCTTCCTTATAGGTCAAATATACCCTATCTTTCTAATTATTGTTTGACCCCTTGTGATAAAGATTTTCCGAAGAAAGCAAGAGAGTATAGAGGTGGCTTTATAATTGGAGGCACAAACTATGGACAGGGGTCAAGTAGAGAACATGCTGCCCTTGTCCCTTTATATCTTGGAATAAAGGCGGTGTTAGCAAAGTCATTTGCTAGAATACACCAGGCGAATCTTGTAAATAATGGGATAATCCCTTTGATATTTAAAAATCCAGAGGACTATGATAATGTTAAGGAAATGGATGAACTTTTGATAAAAAATACCTTTTTTCAAGTCAAAAGGGGGATAGTTAAAATTAAAAATTTGACAAAGGGTAAAGAATATAAAATGCTTTTAAATATCACCGCAAGCCAGAAAAAAATAATAGTTCAAGGAGGACTTTTAAACCTGGTAAAGACAAAAGGGAACATAAAAAAATAATTATATTAGGGGGAAACAAAATTGTCCTACAATATTACCTTGAATTCTAGTGGATGGAATTGGGCAGTAGGTTATTTGTGCAGCATAAATAATTTTAGAAGCGATTACAATAAAATCGTTTGCAGGGGTACATCGAGGTAATCTAATTAATTGTGCTGTCTAACCTTTTACTTTTAGAAATGAAGAAAATTACAATTGACTAGAACAAGTTGATGTATTAGAATTAAAAGTTGATAAATTTAAAATCAGATATTATAGAAATAAAAAATTAAGTTAGAGGAGAAGAAAGATCAACATGTCAGAAAAGATAATTATCCCTTTTATCGAAGGTGACGGTATTGGCCCAGATATATGGCGGGCATCTAAAATGGTTTTTGATGCAACGGTTGAGAAGATTTATAAGGGGAAAAGAGAAGTAGAATGGAAAGAAATTTACGCGGGCGAAAAATGTTATAAAAAATACGGTAAATGGTTAATTGAAGAAACATTTAAGGAAATACAAAAATACGGTCTTGCTATAAAAGGACCTCTCACTACTCCAATAGGAGGTGGATTTAGAAGTCTAAATGTGACTATAAGACAACAACTAGGTCTTTATGCATGCGTCCGACCAGTTAGACATTTTTCTGGTGTTCCTGCACCAGTTAAAAACCCTGAATTTGTAGATGTAGTTATATTCAGAGAAAATACGGATGATATTTATTTGGGGATTGAATGGGAAGCATACTCTAAAGAAGCTACGAAAATAATCGGTTTTTTAAGTAAAGAATTTAAAATTAGTATCAATGAAGATTCGGGAATAGGCATAAAACCTATGAGTGAATTTAAAAGTAAAAGATTAATTAGGAAAGCTATAAAATATGCTATAGAAAATAATAAACCCAATGTTACTTTAGTTCATAAGGGTAACATTATGAAATATACAGAGGGGGCTTTTAAAAAGTGGGGCTATGAAGTAGCTCAAAAAGAATTTGGGGATAAAATTGTAACCGAAGATGAAGTATATACAACGTATAAAGGTAAAGTGCCATTAAATAAAATAATAATTAAAGATAGGATAACTGATGCAATGTTCCAGCAAATCTTACTTCGTCCAAAAGAATATAGCGTTATTGCTGCCCCCAATCTTAATGGTGATTATCTCTCCGATGCTATTTTAGCCCAAGTAGGAGGTCTTGGATTGGGACCGGGAGCTAACATCGGCGATAATATTGCTGTTTTTGAAGCAACCCATGGAACTGCTCCAAAATATGCAGGAATGGATAAAGTTAACCCTGGAGCACTTATTCTTTCTGGTTCTATGATGTTTGATTATCTTGGCTGGACAGAAGCATCTAGAAATATTGTTCATGCCCTAGAAAAGACAATCTCTTCGGAAGTGATGACCTATGATATAGCTCGCCAGATTAAAGGAGTTGCCCCGGTTAAATGTTCTGAATTTGCCAAAGAAATTATAAGAAATATGGAAAATTAAAGATATTTGAATTTTTAGGAAATCTATATTTTTAAAATGAAATAATGATGTATTGAAGTTTGCTCGATAAACTTTGCGTAACTTTTTAAAAAAATCCAGAAAGTTATCTAGATTATTTTTGCTCCGGTTTTTAAGGCAGGCCTTAGCCAGGGCAATGACTGTTCTATGTCACTGTAAGAATAAACCTGATGGAAGTTTTTTAAAAGCATAGCTTTGTAACTAAAAAATGTTCATATGCTGCTACTTGCAAAATATTATTTTTTAATATATTATTATCTCTAATGTTATGATGGAAAGGTTTTTATTTAATTAATAAATGGAATTATCTATTAGGTGTTTATTATAAAATAAAAAACTGAAAGTAGGGGTAAAATTATGCGTAGCGATGTAATAAAGAAAGGTATAGCCAGGGCTCCTCATCGTTCCTTACTCAAAGCATTAGGGATAACCGATGAAGAGATGAAAAGACCTTTTATCGGAGTTGCTCAGGCAGCTAATGAGATTATTCCCGGTCATCTTCATTTAAAACATATAGCTCAGGCGGCAAAGGACGGAATAAGAATGGTCGGGGGAGTTCCATTTGAATTTTCTACTATTGGGGTATGTGATGGATTAGCTATGAATCATGAGGGGATGAAGTATTCTCTCCCCAGTAGAGAATTAATTGCTGATTCTATCGAAGTGATGGCCAAAGCCCATGCCTTCGATGCCTTAGTTCTTGTCCCTAATTGTGATAAAATAGTTCCCGGAATGATTATGGGCGCCTTAAGAGTGAATATCCCGACTATTTTGATAAGTGGCGGTCCTATGTTAGCTGGATTTTGCCAAGGGAAAAATATTGCCTTGAGTAATGTCTTTGAAGCAGTAGGAAAGTTTCAAACAGATTCTATAAGTGAGCAAGAATTAAAAGAAGTAGAAGATTGTGCCTGTCCGGGAATTGGTTCATGTGCCGGTCTATACACCGCTAATTCTATGAATATTTGGGCGGAAGCTGTAGGAATAGCTCTCCCCGGTAACGGAACTGTTCCAGCTGTTGATGCCCGAAGGATAAGGTTGGCTAAACATGCGGGAATGAAAATTATGGAGCTATTAAAAGAGGATGTTAAATTTTTAGATATTATTACCAAAAAGTCTATAGAGAATGCGATTACAGTGGAGATGGCCTTGGGAGGTTCTTCTAATACTATGCTCCATTCGCTGGCTATAGCCTCTGAAGCAGGTATTCCTTTTGACGTAGATGATTTTAATCGAATAAGGGAACAAGTTCCTCAATTATGCAGCCTTTCTCCGGCAGGAGAATACCACATTCAAGATTTAGATAGAGCCGGAGGTATTTCAGCTTTACTTAAAGAGCTAAGCAAAAAGAAGATAATTAATTTAGGGGAGATTACAGTAACTGGCCAAAATATCGGTCAGAATATTAAAAGCGCACACATATTGGATAATAGAGTAATAAGAGCCATAGAAAACTCCTATAATACCAAAGGTGGTATTGTTTTTTTAAAAGGTAATTTAGCTCCTCAAGGTGCAGTGGTAAAAAGTTCAGCAGTACATCCTGATATGCTAAGACACGAGGGTCTTGCCAGAGTATTTGAATCAGAAGAGGAAAGTATTAATGCCATTTTAGAAGGTAAGATTAAAAAAGGAGATGTCATAGTAATCCGTTATGAAGGCCCTAAAGGAGGTCCAGGAATGAGAGAAATGCTAACTCCTACGTCGGCTATCGCTGGCATGGGGTTAGATAAAGACGTAGCTTTAATTACCGATGGACGTTTTTCCGGAGCTACTCGAGGAGCATCCATCGGTCACGTTGCTCCTGAAGCAGCTGCAGGAGGACCAATAGCTATTGTTAGAGAAGGAGATATTATTAAAATTGATATACCTCAAAAAAGGTTGGACCTTAAAATAGAAGAAGAAGAGATAAAACAAAGATTAGACAAATTAAAATTACCGTCTTCTAAAATAAAATCAGGTTATCTGAAATATTATGCTAATTTTGTAGGGCCTGCTGACAAAGGAGCAGTAAGAAACATTTAAATTTTTGGGTATTAACGGTTTTTTTATCTATAAACTTACCGGATAAAATAAAAAAAATTTTTATACTCCGCTTGACATTTAAGGTTAATTGTTGTAACCTATTTTTTAACA
>DAOUTX010000025.1 GCA_030668465.1 Atribacterota bacterium
CGGATAGTTATGAGGCCAACTGGAAATGTGCCCGCGCCCATCGAGAGTATGCTGATCATGCTCTTGAAGGAGAGCATGAAGGATGGGAAGACATTTGTAAAGAATATGGGAAAAAAGGGATGGAGTATGCAGAAAAAGCCATTGAACTCGAACCCGATAAAATTGAGGGACACTATTATTATGGATTGAGTGCAGGAACTTACTCTGATGGAGTCAGTATACTCAAGGCTTTAAGAGAGGGATTAAAAGGAAGCACTCAAGATGCTTTTTATGAAGCTTATGATATAGACAAAATGTATGATATAGGAGGTCCGATGTTGGCTATTGCGCGATTCTGGCATCAACTTCCCTTTCCCTTCAAAAATAAAAGGAGATCACAGAGATATTTTGAGGAACGCCATGAATATTTTCCTGATGACCCGGAAGGTTTGGTTTATTATGCAGAATTGCTGATAGATAGGAGAAAAAAGAAGGAAGCAAAACCTTTATTGGAGAAGGCAATTGCCGGTGATGAGCCCTTCTTCAGCAAATGGGCAGAAAGATTATTAGAAGATTTATAAAAGAATAAAAGAGGGGGGAAATACCCCCCTCTTACCCTCCCCATTCCACTATCTTTTTTAATTGACAAGGACATTAGCCGAAGTATATTATAATAAAACTATGTTAATTAAATTTATCATCTCTTATTATAAAAAAGCCCCCCTTAAAATGTTGTTTGGATTTCTTATGCTGGTGGCAGTGGATATTGCCCAGCTTATTTCACCCCGCATGTGACAGGGATAGGTACTCTGACATGCTTTATATTATTTCAGATTAATGGTTAAAGGGTCTATATTTATGAATAAGCAACAATTATTAAAGATTTTTATAATAAATCAAACATTTCATTGGTTTATTCTTGGAATAATATTGCCAGTTATAGCTCTTTTACAACTCGAGAAAGGTCTAAATCTATTTCAAATTGGTATATCAATGGCAATATGTTCGGGAACAGTAGTCATCCTTGAATTACCAACTGGGGGGCTTTCTGATACTATTGGTAGGAAGAAAGTCTATTTAATTTCTCTTATGATTAAATTTGGAGCGGCATTCGTCCTTCTTATTGCCCAAGATTTTCAGGGCATTATCTTAGGATTTCTATTATTAGGAATGGCACGAGCTTTTTCTTCGGGATCTATGGATGCCTGGTTTGTCGATGAGTTCCGTCTTATTAATCCAAAAGGAAATTTACAAGAAGCTTTAGCTAGTGTTGGTATATTTATTCCCTTAGGTTTAGCAGGAGGTTCATTGTTAGGTGGATTTTTGCCAATGAGTTTAGGTAAGGTAACCAATCAAATACCTGGATTAGGAACTTATTCATCAAATCTCATTGCTATTCTTTTCTTTGTAATAATTCAATATTTACTTACCTCAAAATTAATTATTGAAGAAATTCCTCCTGAGCGGAAATCTGATTTTATCTCAGGCTTTAAACTTCTTCCTGAAGTAATTTCTACATCAATACAATATGGAATAAAAAACAATACAATATTCCTACTTCTACTATCTACCTTTGCCTGGGGGGCGGGATTCTCAGGTTTAGAAACATTTTGGCAGCCTCAAGTGAAAAATATATTGGGATCTGACTCGCAAACTTGGATATTTGGAGCATTGACCGCAGGTTACTTTTTTGCTGGATCTTTAGGCAATATGTTAATAACTCCACTTTGTAAGTTATTCAAAAACAATTATTCATTGGTTCTTTTCTTGATAAGATTGTTTATGGGAGTATTGTTTTTTATATTAGCATTACAAAATAAGATTGCTGGATTTACTATCTTTTACCTAACCCTTTTCTTATATAATGGAATGAACAATGCTCCTCATGCTACAATTTTTAATTATCAAATACCTTCCGAAAAACGCTCAACGTTACTGTCTTTTGAATCACTTTTCTTACAAATTGGAGGTCTATCAGGTGCCCTGATTATGGGCTATATTTCAAATTCTTTTTCCATTACTATTGCCTGGTTTATAGGTTCAGCTGTTTTAGTATTATCCTGCTTCACTTATTTATTTTTATTCCTTTCAAAAAAAGGTATTGTTGAGCAGGAAGTAAAATGAGTCTATCTACAGGAGAGGATTTAATACACGTAGTTATTTAGAAATACTATATAAAAAAACTATCCCCTATTACTGTCTTGGTGATTATTCGCGATTTTTAAGATAGTACCTCGAATTAGTTATAAGAGTAGACTAATAAAATATAAAATATAAAAAGGATTTTTGAAATTTTTGTAGTATTATTAATATAGATATGTGATAAATATAATTTATTTTAAAAATAATTATAAAGATTAAAATGAACAAGTTGAGAGGAGACTTAGATGAACATCTTATTAGGAGCAGGTCTAAGTTATCTACTTGGTTCTACTCCAACAGCTTATTTAATTTTCAAAAAGGAAAAGGGAGAAGATATTCGGAAATATGGCTACAAGAATATGGGAACTTTAAATATTCATCATCTACTCGGTCCCTTTCATGCTTTTATTACCCTTTTAGTTGATACAGCTAAAGGGGCGGTTCCCATCTGGATAGCCCAATCCCTGGGGATGAACAGCTCAGGTATGGTTTTATGTTCTGTAATGGCTATCGCTGGGCATAATTGGCCAATTTTTCTTAATTTTCGTGGGGGTAAAGGCGTAGCTACTAGTTTAGGCATTATGATGGTCTTGATGAAAAGACAACTACTGCTCTGGTTAGTATTGGTAGTCATAATTTTTAGTTTAATTAAGAATTTCTCTTTTAGTATAGGGCTAAGTTTTTCGTTAATTCCTTTATCGTGCTGGTGGATGCAGGAACCAACATATATCATTTACTTGTCCATTCTAATACCTTTATTGATGTTTCTTCGTTTATTTCCCAATGTGATAGAACTAAATCGTTTATCTTCTGGTAATTTACGAAAATTCTTTTCTTATGTAATTAACGGTTATTCCTTGGATAAGAAATTAAAATCTAAGAAGAAAAGTTAAAATTGACAATATTCATATTTACATTATATTATATAGTTTATGTTAATTAAATTTATCATCTCTTATTATAAAAAAGCCCCTCTTAAAATGTTATTTGGATTTCTTATGCTGGTGGCAGTGGATATTGCCCAGCTTCTTTTCCCCCGCATAGTCCAACGAGCCATAGATTATATTATTGCTACTTACGCCGCTGCTGGAAATGATTATTCTTATCTTGGGAAGCTTACTCTCTTAATCTTTGCCCTGGCAATAGCCATTGGAATTTTTAGATTTTTTTGGCGAATGATAATTATCGGAATGTCTCATTTTATCGAAATGGACTTTAAGAACAGACTATTTAAACATCTGCTTTTGCTCTCCAATTTTTTTTTTACCAAAACAAAAGTTGGAGATATTATGGCCCACATGACCAATGATATGACCGCAGTAAGAAGGGCCTGTGCCTTCGGAGTTATTGCCGGCTTTGACGCAGTCTTTCTTTTTTCAGCAACTCTCGTATTTATGTTAACCCTTAATACAAAACTTACTCTTTATGCCATGATACCCCTTCCCATAATTGTCCTTATATCATTATTCTTTGTAAGGACATTGTTTAGAAAATTTAAAAGCGTGCAGGAATCATTTTCTCTGTTGACCGGAAAAGTGCGGGAAATGATATCCGGTATAAAGATTATCCAGGCATTTCAGCAAGAAGAACCGGAATCAAAAAACTTCGATAAACTAAGCCAGGAATATCTGGGGAAAAACATTTCTCTTATAAAAATTTGGGGCACTATGTTCCCTTTGATATTCTTATTTGCCGAGATTGGAATGGTAATTATACTCTGGGTAGGAGGCCAGCAAGTTATCCTTAATGAGCTTACTACCGGTGAATTAGTTGCCTTCCTTTCCTATATGGGGATTATTGTTTGGCCTATGATGGCAGTAGGAATGGTAACCAATGTATATCAGCGGGGCAATGCTTCTTATAAACGTATACTTGGTCTCCTTGAAAAGAGGCCGAATATCTACGATGCCCCTCGTGCAGAGCATCATACCTTAAAGGGTGGTATAAAACTGGAGAACATTTCCTTTTCTTATGACGAACAGGTTGTTCTGGATAACGTAAATATTGATATAAAAGAGGGACAGTATATAGGGATATGCGGAAGGATAGGTTCCGGGAAAAGCATAATAGCAAGGTTGATTTTAAGGATTATCGAACCCCAGAAGGGGAGAATGTTTTATGATTCTACAGATTATAAAAAGATAAAGATAGCAGCAGTAAGGGATAGTATAGGATATATCCCTCAGGATTCTTTTCTTTTTTCCGATACCATAGAAGATAATGTCAGGTTTGGCAAACCTGATGCAACTTTAGAAGAGATAGTGGAGGCCTGTAAGGTTGCCTCAATAGATAAGAACATAATGGAATTAAAATATCAGTATAAAACTCTTGTGGGAGAGAAGGGGGTAACCCTCTCCGGTGGCCAAAAACAGAGATTGTGTATTGCCCGGGCGATTATCAGAAGACCCCGTATTCTTATCCTTGATGACGCCTTAAGTTCGGTAGACACCAACACCGAAAAGGAGATCATTCGGAATTTAGAAAACTATTCTAAGGGCATTACTACCATTGTAATATCACACCGCATATCTTCCTTTATAAAAGCAGATAATATATTTGTCCTGGATAAGGGGAGGGTTGAAAGCAACGGAACCCATAGAGAACTGATTAAAAAATCTGAGATATATAAAAGTATTTATAAAATACAAAAATTGGAAGAATAAAGATGAAAGAAGAAAAATTATATTCCGGTCTGGACAGAAAAATATTTTCCAAATTATGGCAATATGGAAAGCCATACGGGGGGAAGATTTTAATTATATTCATTCTTATTCTGGCCATAAGCGGCATACAGATTGCACTCCCTTTGATCACCAAAAATGTGGTGGATAATTATATTGAAAGAAGTTATCTAAGGATAATCCTTAATGACAGGACGGTTGAGATTACCGACAGATATAAAGCCTACCGGGTTATGTCTGATAATATTATTTTTATCCCTTCAAACCTACTTGATAAAGATGAATATTTAGAAATGCAGAAAGATTCGCTTATCCTGTCGGAAAAATATTTAATGATTAAAGATGAAGAAGGGCTGGATAAGTTAAAGCAATATCAATTTAATATCGTCAAAACGGATAGAGGCAGTTTCATCCCCTATTCAGAAATGCAGAAGATATCTCCGGATAATATTAAAATCTTAAGATATGATGATTTAAAAATGGTAAAATTATTTGCCCTTTTATACGTAGGACTTCTTCTGGTATCTTTTGTTTTCAATTATTTTCAGGTAGTTATGATGGCCCTGGTCAGTGAAAGGGTGATGTATGACTTAAGAAGCAATCTGGTAAGGCACTTAACCTCTCTTTCTCTAAACTTTTTCAATCGTAATCCCATAGGAAGATTGGTTACCAGGATAACCAATGATGTTGATGCTTTGAGAGAAATGTTTACCGATGTCTTTGTTTACTCCGCCAAAGATTTTATTATGGTGATAGGCATCCTTATTGTTATATTCAGATTATCAACTCGTTTAGGTATGATAATATTTATTCTTGTTCCCGTAATTGCTATTATGCTCTATTTTTTCCAGAGATACGCACGGGAGGTCTACGGAAAAGTAAGAATTGCCCTGGCCAAAGTGAACAGTTTTTTATCAGAAGCAATATCTGGGATTTTACTGATTCAGACTTTCAATCAAGAGGGCAGATCCGAAAGTGAATTTAATAAAATTGGTACAAATTATTATAATGCTAATATGCATCAACTGTTAATATTTTCCATATTCAGGCCATTGATTGATGTTTTATCTTATTTTACCCTGGGTACGATAATATATTTTGGAGGAAAGGGGGTGCTGGGGGGAGAAATTTCCCTGGGAGTACTTATTGCCTTTATATCTTTTATCCATATGCTTTTTAGGCCCATATTTGATTTTTCAGAAAGATATAATATATTACAATCAGCCATGGCTTCATCGGAACGAATATTCCTGCTTTTTGAGGAGGATGATAAAATACATTCTCCCAAGGGTCCTAAATATCCCGCTGGAATAGAAGGGAGAATAGAATTTAGAAATGTATCTTTTGAATACAAAGAAGGGGAAAAGGTTATCGACAAGGTATCTTTTGTAGTTGAGCCGAATGAATCGGTTGCTTTTGTGGGGGCAACCGGAGCAGGGAAGACGACTTTGATAAATCTTCTTTTGAGATTCTATGACCCTACCGAGGGAGAGATTTTAATTGACGGAATTAACATAAAAGAGATGGATTTAAAAGTTTTAAGAAACTATTTCGGATTAGTTCTGCAGGATGTTTTCATGTTTGCCGGAGATATTAAATATAATATTATCCTTAACAATGAGGTAGAGGATAATAATATGATTGAATATTCAAAATATGTTAATGCCCATAATTTTATCAGTAAATTGAAGAAAAAATATGGGAATATTGTTTCAGAGGGAGGTTCAAATCTTTCTACCGGCCAGAGACAGCTTATCGCCTTTGCCCGGGCACTGGCTAAAGAACCCCGGATACTTATTCTTGATGAAGCGACCAGCAGTATAGACAGTGAAACTGAATATCTTATCCAGGATGCCATAAAGAAAATTATGAAAGGCAGGAGCAGCATCGCTATCGCCCATCGATTATCCACCATCCAGGATGTAAATAAAATATATGTTATAAGCAAAGGTAAGATCGTAGAGGGCGGCACCCACTCCCAATTACTCTCCCAAAAGGGCTACTACTTCGAACTATACATAAAAAACTGACAGGGGACGGTCCTCTGGCAGTTTTTATAATAATATGTTATATTAATAATTATTCCACACCACAATGAAAAATATTAAGGAGGGGAATTTTGCCCAGACAAAGAAGAAAAATAGGACTAAGCAAAATATACCATATAATAGCGAGAGGAAATGAAAGAAAAGATATATTTCTTGACGACGAAGATAAAAATAAATTTATCCAAATTATTATCAATAAAAAGAGGAAAAACGAATATATTCTTTACGCATATTGTTTGATGAATAACCATTTACACTTATTACTTAAAGAAGAGGAAGATAATGTTTCCAGGGCAATGAGAAGAATTAATACTGCTTATGCATATTATTTTAATAAAAAATATAATAGAGTTGGGCATGTGTTTCAGAATAGATTTAGAAGTGAACCAGTAGAAGATGATGGTTATCTAATATCATTAATACGATATATTCATAATAATCCGGTTAAGGCTAAAACAGTAAACCAACCCCACCAATATAAATGGAGCAGCTGTTCGCTTTATTTAAAAGAGCAAAAAAGCATAATAGATAAAGAGGAAATCTTAAATCTCTTTTCTCCTGATAGGTTGAAAGCAATTCGCCTATTTGTCGAATTTTCTCGCCAGCAAAATAATGATACTTTTATGGATTACCAAGAAGTCCTTAGAGAAGTTAAAGAAATTACTAGTGTTGAAAAAGCCAAAGAGTATGTGTCAAGATATTTAAAAGAAAAAGGTTTACAAATAGAATCTCTAAAAGCTAAAGCAAATAAGGAATATAGAGATAAGTTAATAATAGAATTAACAGAAAAGACAAATCTTTCATACAGAGAGATAGCAAACATTTTAGGATTTAGTCGATGGCTTGCGATAAAGGGGGTTAAGAAAAAATGACAAAGGACCGTCCCCTGGTATGTTTTTCAGTGTGCCCTAAGGATTGTTTTGGTTCCTGTTCGCTAGAGGTGGAGGTAGAAAAAGGGAAAGTTGTCAAAGTTAGAGGGAATTGCAATAGTCCGGTTAATCAGGGCAGGATATGCATTAAAGGGAAGAACTATTCAAATATGGTCTACGGCTCGGAAAGATTATTATATCCCTTGCAGAGAATTGGCAAGCGCGGTAAAGGTGAATTTAAAAGAATTAGCTGGGAGCAGGCTTTAGATACAATTTATGAAAAACTGAAGAATTTAAGAGAGCAGTATGGCCCGGAGTCGGTTTTATATTATAATAGATTTGCCAATTTAGGAGTGATGAAAAATTGTGCTCATGGCTTCTGGTATCAGTTTGGCGGTTTTACTTCCACCTACGGCGGTTTATGTGATTCTGCTGCCCAGGAAGCAATCAATTTGACTTATGGAGAAGTAAAACATAATAGGATTTCTGATATCGAAAATGCCCGCCTAATAATATTATGGGGTTCAAATCCCGCCTATTCCAATATTCATTTGATGCATCATATAAATAAGGCAGTGGATAAGGGAGCAAAATTAATAACCATTGATATTAGAGAAAATGAGTCGGGGGCGAAAAGTCATTTATATTTAAATCCTCGACCCGGAACTGATGGGTGTCTCGCCCTGGGAATAGCTAATCAACTTATTGAAAATAATATAATAGATGATAATTTTATTGACCAATATACTTTTGGTTTTGCTGAGTTTAAAGAATTAGTGAAGGATTACCCTTTAGATAAAGTTTCTGATACAACTGAAATTCCTCTGCATAAAATTAAAAGTATAATAAATTATATAAAGGAAAGTCCTGAGTATACTCTTGTCTGTGTGATGGGGGTGCAAAGATATACTAATGCAGGGCAGACGGTAAGAGCCATTTCTCTTTTACCTACATTAACCGGAAGTATCGGAAAAAAGGGTTGTGGTTTTTACTTTAGTGATAGGCAAGCACCTGAATTAGATTGGCCTTTTTCCCCGGAAAAACCCAACAGGATTCGTAATTCCATACCGGTAGCAAAACTTGCCAGCGAATTGGATAATCAAGTCAACCCACCAATAAAAGCTATGTGGATTGAGCAAGCCAATCCTATGACCAGCAACCCAAATATTAATCTCCTTGCCCAGGCGATGAATAAATTGGATTTAATCGTGATTGCAGATCTTTTTTTAACTGATACCGCAAGAATGGCAGATATTATCTTGCCCGCAACCTCGATGTTTGAGTACTGTGATTTAATCACCGGGTATGGTCATTCTTATATACAACTACAACAAAAATTAATTGAGCCACCTGGTGAATGTAAACATGAAAGTGAAATATATAGACTTTTAGGGAAAAAGTTTGGGTTTAATTTAGATTATTTACCGGAAAATAATTTGGATACAATAGAAAAAATAATTGGCAGCTCTAATTTAAATGTCGATATCGATGAATTAAAAGAAAAACCCTATCTTCACCACAGTTATCAAGAGATAGCTTTTGGTGATTTAAAATTTAACACTTCTACTCAGAAAATAGAATTTTTCAGCCAGAGAACAAGGGATAGATGGGACGAAGATCCTCTCCCCGTATATAGCGAGCCGGTAGAAAATAAATATACTTCCCCAAATATTTATAGTAAATATCCTTTATCTTTGATAAGCAGCCATGCACACAATAAAATGAATTCCCAATTTTCAGATATGTCTATTTTAAAAGAAGAACCTTTTGTCTGGATCAATCCCCACGATGCAGCCATAAGAGGAATTAACGAAAACGACAAAGTAAGAATATATAATGAGAGAGGTAGTTTAATTTTGAAAGCTATCCTTACCAAGAAAGTCACCCCAGGAATTGTGCATATTTTTTTTGGCTGGTGGGATAGAGTGCATCAGGCTAATATAAATAAACTTATTAGAGATTATATAAGTGATATAGGATACGGAACAGCTTTTCATAACTGTTTGGTTGAAATTCAAAAAGCAAAATAAAATTAAAAACAAATAGCATAAAATCTGTACTATTGTCATTATCATTCATAATTCGGTCTGGAGGAAGTAAATGAAATTTTTAGATTTGGTAAAAAAAAGACAAAGTGTAAGAAAATATTTGGATAAACCTGTTGAACGGGAAAAGATTGAGAGGTGTCTGGAGGCAGCGCGGCTTGCACCTTCTGCCAGCAATTCTCAACCCTGGAGTTTTATTGTAATAGATGATCCAAAGCTAAAAGAAGCGGTGGCAAGAAAAACCTTTGATAGAGTTATATCTTTCAATCGATTTTCCTTGCAAGCACCTGTTTTAATTATATTAATTTCGGAAAGATCAAGCTTTTTAAATAAAGTTGCGGAAGCAATCAAAGATAAACAATTTAGCCTTATCGATAACGGAATTACCGCCGAGCACCTTTGTCTTCAGGCAGCAGAAGAAGGATTGGGTACCTGCATGCTGGGATGGTTCAATGAAAAAGGAGTGAAAAATCTGCTTAATATTCCGCCATCAAAAAGAGTTGAGCTTATTATAACTGTGGGTTATCCGGAATCTAACCAAATACGTCCTAAAAAACGAAAGTCAATAGACCAAATCAGAAGTTATAACAGCTATGGCTATCAAAATGAAAAAATTTGACTCAATTTTTTCCAAATGATTGTATAGAAAAAACAATAGAAGAGTTAATTTATTAAAATTCGCAAAGTAAGGAGAGGAAAAATGAAAAAAATACTGCTTTTTTCAATAATTTGTATGTTGATATTTTGGTTCTTTGCCTCAAACTTAATAGCTGGAAGCGCGTCCAGTGAAATCCCACTCATTCCCATGA